>CALFXV010000054.1 GCA_937957775.1 uncultured Methylotenera sp.
TGCGAGGATAACGCCGACGATGGTGATTGTTTTATATTGGCGCGCCAGATAAGCTGCGGCCCCTTGCTGGATTGCGCTGGCGATTTCCTGCATGCGTGCATTACCTGCGGGTAGACCGGAAATCCATTTACTCATTACTAGGCCGTACAGGACTGCTAAGAAAGCAGCGCCTAAGGCGATCATTAGTGAAACTGACATGACTTCTCCCTATCTAAATTTTTATAAATTACGTGAGTATTAAACTGCGTTTAAAACGTTAAAAATAAAACTAGTACGAATTGAGATACCGGAAGTGCGTGTTTTGCACCCCATTCACAGCTATGCAAGTATTGCGAATAATTTGCCGCTACGCATGTATCGCTACATGTAAATAATTTGTAACAACGGTTCATTATTACACTAATAAGCGCACGCAACAACCACTTTTGGCTGGCCTAAAAATGCGCGGTGTAGCAGAAGTTTTTAAGTGCGAGGAAGGCCCGAAAAAAAGCCGGATGGATGATTAATTGACTTTGCTGGCTAGCCTAGCTAAGGCATCACCAAGGTCGGTGCCGTGGAGTTTTTTAGCCAAGCCATCGAGCTCATTTGCCGCTAATTGACTGAGCTTTTTAATGGCTTTGGGCTGGGCTTGCGGGCTAGATTTTACTTGCACTTTCACCCGAATTGCAGTAACTTCACACCCTTGCTTTTCTAGCTGAATCAACAAGCTAGGAATGCAAAGTTTGATTTTAGCCGCGACCGCATTATTGCTGGCATACAGGTTTAATTGTTGGTTTTTTATGCTGCTAGCGTGGCTCAACTGGCCTAAGTTTCCCGGGGCAATCGATAACCAGATTTTTTGCGCAGCTAGGGTTTCTTTGCTGTGCGCAGCTAAACCCTTCAACTCAGGCTGATTGAGCAGTGCGTTAAATTGGCGCATGCTTGGCGGTCAGGTAAGTTCGGGTAAATGGAA
This sequence comes from uncultured Methylotenera sp., assembly GCA_937957775.1. Lineage (GTDB taxonomy): Bacteria > Pseudomonadota > Gammaproteobacteria > Burkholderiales > Methylophilaceae > Methylotenera. The sequence continues at coordinate 953 of CALFXV010000054.1, forward strand.
GTGCAATGAACATCATTTTTATCTCAAATAGTATGGCAAAAGCAAAAACGCTCTCGGTGTTTCAGGTGAGCGCGATTGTTTTGGCATTGCTGGTGTTGCCGGTGTTGCTAACCTTGCTATTGATTGTGCCACAGGATACGCCGGCGCAACAGGGGGTGAAATCGTCTAAACTTAGATTTTCATTCAATATAGGCGACCCACAAAAGCACCTGGATGCCTATGCGGTGCAGATGGGCGAATTGCAAGCGCGCATCATGCGCTTGGATGCGCAAAGCGAACGTTTGGCTAAACTGGCCGGTGAGAAAAAAGGCCAGTCTTCCCTCACTAAGTCCAATGCCCCCAGTCTGAATTCACCGCTCATTAAACCCTCAGCCGCCAACCGCGGTGGCCCCTTGGTGTTAAGCAGCCCTTACAGCGAGATGGATTTGCAAAAACACATTGCCGAACTGACCGCAAGAGTCGAGTTCGAAACCGAATACCTAAGCGAATTGGAAGCGACCCTATTGCAACAAAGCATGCTCAAAGGTGTGCTGCCTAATAGCAGCCCGATACGCGCGGCGTTTAACTCATCCAGCTACGGTTGGCGCATCGATCCGTTTAACGGCAACAAAGCCTTCCATGAAGGCTTGGATTTTTCAGCTAATGCCGGCGCGCCTATCTTTGCCGCAGCCGGTGGTATTGTTTCGGCCGCGGAAACCATGCCCGATTATGGTAAAATCGTCATCGTGTCGCATGGCTCTGGCCTTGAAACCCGCTATGCCCATACTTCCAAAATACTGGTTAAGGTGGGTGAAAGGGTGGAAAAGGGTCAAGTGCTGGCGCTAGTTGGCAACACCGGGCGATCCACTGGCCCGCATTTGCATTATGAAATCAGGTTAAACGGCAATGCCCTGGACCCAAGAAAATACCTGAATGCCAGGAATTAATTTAAGAAAAAACGGCCCTAGGGCTAAATACTAAACCCTCTACATTACTTATAAGTTATTAATCCTCTAAGCGGAAAGCCCCTCACTTCATGATTTCAACGTTGTTTAAAAGAATATTCGGTAGCCGTAACGACAGACTGGTTAAGCAATACGCGCAAAAAGTGCTCAGCATTAATGCCATGGAACCGGCCATGCAAGCTTTGTCTGACGAGGCCTTAAAAGCCAAGACGGAAGAATTTAAGCAACGCCACGCCAACGGCGAATCCTTAGAGCAGCTATTGACTGAGGCTTTTGCCGTGGTGCGTGAAGCCGGTAAGCGGGTATTGGGCATGCGCCATTTTGACGTGCAGTTGATAGGTGGCATGGTGTTGAACGCAGGCAAGATAGGGGAGATGCGCACCGGTGAGGGTAAAACCTTGGTCGCTACTTTGCCGGTGTATCTAAACGCCTTAACCGGGAAAGGCGTGCACGTGGTAACGGTCAACGATTACTTGGCTAAGCGTGATGCCGAGTGGATGGGCAAGCTGTATAACTTTTTGGGTTTAAGCATAGGCATCAACTTGTCGCAAATGCCTAACGAAGCCAAACGGGCGGCTTACGCGGCAGACATCACATACGGCACCAATAACGAATACGGTTTTGACTACTTGCGTGACAACATGGTGCACAGCCGCGAAGAGCGTGTGCAGCGTGGTTTGAGTTATGCATTAATAGACGAGGTCGATTCCATTTTAATCGACGAGGCGCGTACGCCCCTGATTATTTCCGGTCAAGCCGATGACAGCATTGCCTTGTACAGCCAAATCAACAGCGTGGCGGCTAAACTAATTCCCCAAACCGAAGAAGAAGGCGCCGGCGATTTCTGGGTGGATGAAAAAAACCAAAGCGTCACCCTATCCGAACAAGGCCATGAGCACGCGGAAGCTTTGTTGGCCGAGTCCGGCATGTTGCCTGAGGGATCTAGCCTTTACGAAGCGGCCAACATCACCTTGGTGCACCACTTGTACGCTTCCTTGCGCGCACGCAATCTTTACCACCGCGATCAACATTACGTGGTGCGCGATGGCGAGGTGACCATCGTCGATGAAATCAATGGCCGCATGATGCCAGGACGCCGTTGGTCTGACGGTTTGCATCAAGCAGTGGAAGCAAAAGAAGGCGTGGAAATTCAAAAAGAAAACCAAACGCTGGCCTCGATTACTTTCCAAAACTACTTCCGTATGTATGCCAAATTGTCCGGTATGACAGGCACTGCTGATACCGAGGCGTACGAATTTAATCAAATTTACAACCTAGAAACCGTGGTGATTCCAACCCACCGTCCTATGTTACGTAAAGACAACATGGACAAAGTCTATCGCACGGCCAGAGAAAAATACGCCGCGGTGATTTTAGACATTAAAGACTGCCAAAGCCGCGGTCAGCCGGTATTAGTCGGTACCACCTCTATCGAAAATTCCGAGCTGATTTCCAACTTATTGAACGCGGAAAAACTGGAACACCAAGTGTTGAACGCCAAGCAGCACGAGCGCGAGGCGCACGTGATTGCTCAAGCTGGTCGACCTGGGGTGATTACCATTGCTACCAACATGGCCGGTCGCGGTACCGACATCGTGTTAGGCGGCAACCCGGAAACCGATATAGAGAAAGTTAAAGCAGACGGCAAATTATCCGAAGCGCAAAAAGCCGCGGCCATAGACAAACTCAAAGCCGAGTGGCAAGCCCGCCACGATGCCGTGTTGGCTGCTGGCGGTTTGCACATTGCCGGTACCGAGCGCCACGAGTCACGTCGAGTTGACAACCAATTGCGCGGCCGTTCCGGTCGTCAAGGTGACACCGGTTCTAGCCGATTCTATTTGTCCTTGGAAGACCAGTTGCTGCGTATTTTTGCTTCCGATCGCGTATCCGCCATCATGGAAAAACTCAATATGCCGGACGGCGAGGCCATAGAGCACCCATGGGTGACGCGCGCCATAGAAAATGCCCAACGCAAAGTAGAGGGCCGTAACTTTGACATCCGTAAACAGTTGCTGGAATACGATGACGTGGCCAACGATCAGCGCAAGGTCATTTACGAGCAACGCAACGAATTGCTGGAAGCGGCAGACGTGGGCGAGACCATATTGGCCATGCGAGAAGACGTTTTGGTCAGCATGATGGCCACGCACATTCCCCCTGATAGCGTGGAAGAACTATGGGATGTGCCTAGCTTGGAGCGTGAATTAAAAGCGGAAACCGGCTTGCTTATTCCTTTGCAAAAAATGCTGGAAGACAACCCAGATTTGCACGAAGAAACCTTGCGTGAACGCATACTGGAGGCGGCTAACAGTGCGTATGCCGCTAAAGAAAACTTGGCCAGTGCCGACATCATGCGTCAATTTGAGCGATCCGTGATGTTGCAAAGCTTGGACAACCATTGGCGTGAGCATTTGGCGGCGTTGGATCATTTGCGCCAAGGCATACACCTGCGTTCTTATGCTCAGAAAAATCCGAAGCAAGAATACAAACGCGAAGCCTTTGAGTTGTTTGAAGGCTTGCTCAATGCGGTGAAAAGCGAAGTCACCAAAGTGACCATGTTGGTGCAGGTTAAAAACGAAGCCGACGTGGAAGCCGTGGAAAAACCACTGGAAGTGGAAAACCTGCAATACCAACACGCAGACTACGACGAGGCGTTAGCGAACCCAGCGGATGACGCCCCCATAGGCGAGCAACCGCAAGTGCGCGCAGGCATTAAAGTGGGCCGTAATGACCCATGCCCATGCGGCTCAGGCAAAAAATTCAAACAATGCCACGGCGTATTAAATTAAGTTAACTGGCCATAGCATGACTGATATAACCGCCAACAACCAACCCGCATCGCCTTGCATAGGCGTGTGTGCCATCGATGAGTCCAATGGATTTTGCCTGGGTTGCTACCGCAGCCTGGATGAAATTAAGGGTTGGTGGGACATGACGGCCGCGCAGCAAAGCGCTCTAGTCAACGAGCTGGCTAATAGGCAAATAGATTTAGCCGATTTTGATGATTAAGCATTGCGTAAGCAGCGTTTGATCAACACCCAACAAACAAAAAAGCCGGCATACTAGCCGGCTTTTTTGTTTTAGTAAGTACAGCTTAAGCCTGCACTTTTTGTTGCAGCAATTGCAGGTAATGCACGCCATCCGGCCCGGTGTTATCGCGTTGAGCTTGCCAAAGGGTCTCGGCCAAGCAATCCATCACGTCGTGGTAAGCCAAGTGCGCGTCAGCGTGTTTTTCTCGCAATGCACTGTGCATGGCCTTGATGCCGGCCGGTTGGTCTATGCTAATTTGCTCGATTACCGACAGATGCAAACTGATGTGTAAAAATGGATTGGTCACGCCCATTTCTGGAAAATAGGCTTGCTGCAAATACTGCTCGGGTGCGTTAAAAATCGCGTGGTATTCCGGGTGCATTTGCAAGACTTCCACGGCAATTTTTTCTAGGTCAGTGAGCACCGCGGCTTGTTTAAATTTGGCCCAAGCATCAAATAAAAATTGCCTGGCTTGGTCGCGACTGGGGTTATATAAACTCATTTTGCTAGTGGTATTCTTTGGCGTTAAATTCGCATAAATCGGCGATGCAGCATTGCGCGCACTTGGGCTTGCGGGCGACGCAAGTGTAGCGCCCGTGCAAGATGAGCAAATGGTGGGCATCCTGCAGGTATGCGGCCGGGATGGTTTTAAGGTATTTCTTTTCCACTTCCAACACGGTTTTACCGGTCGCCAGTTTAATGCGATTGCCCAAGCGAAATAAATGCGTGTCGACGGCGATGGTGGGCATGCCAAAAGCCGTATTCAATATCACGTTAGCGGTTTTGCGGCCGACGCCAGGTAGGCGTTCTAAGGCTGCTCTGGTATTGGGCACCTGCGATTGGTGCTCGTTGATTAAAATTTGGCAGGTGGCCAAGATGTTCTTGGCTTTAGCGTGGTACAAGCCTATGCGGTTGACGTAAGATTCCAAGCCGTCTAGGCCTAATGCCAATATGCTGGCCGGCGTGTTGGCCACAGCAAACAGCTTGTCTGTGACGATGTTCACGCCCTTGTCGGTGGCTTGCGCCGACAGGATGACCGCGATCAACAATTCAAAGGTGCTGTTGTGTTTGAGTTCGGTGGACGGGTTGGGTATGGCCGCACTTAAGCGCCTAAATATTTCATGGCGTTTTTCGGCGTTCATGGCAAATTGACCGGTTTTTTTAGGCTTGCTTAGCTAGTGGCTGACCGCTGACAGCGGGCTAGTCACGCCGGCGGATTGCTTGGCTGCTTTGCGCATTTCTATCCAATTGCGCAAGGCGATTAAGCTGCCCAAACCTAAGAATGCGCCTGGTGGCAACACTGCTAGCAAGAAGCCGTGGTAATCGGGAATAACGGTTAGGATAAATTGCTTAGCGCCTGGTCCAAAGGCCAAATCCAAGCCGGAAAACAAGGTGCCTTTGCCTACTATTTCACGCATGGCACCCAATAAACCCAACACTAAAGCCAAGCCCAAGCCCATGGAAAAGCCGTCCACTATGGATGGGGTGGGGGCATTTTTTGCAGCAAACGATTCCACGCGGGCCAAGACGATGCAGTTCACCACTATCAGTGGAATGAATATGCCCAGCACCTTATGCAAGGGGTGGGCAAAGGCATTAATGGACAGGTCGATGACGGTCACTAAGGCGGCGATCACCAGGATGAAAACCGGTACGCGAATTTCACTGGGGATGAAGGTGCGAACGGGTGACACGGCCCCATTGGCCGCTGCCATTACCAATGCGGTTGCCAAGCCTAGGCTTAAGCCATTAACGGCGGTAGTGGTGACCGCTAAGGTTGGGCACAAGCCCAATAATTGCACCACACCGGGGTTTTGTTTCCACAGGCCATTGCTGGCGATTTCTTTATACGAGGTAAGCATGAGGGATCCTAAGCATCAGGGATTAACAGCGAACAGGGTTTGTTTATTTTGCTGGTAAAACTGCAAAGCTTGTTTGACCGCTTTCACTACCGCACGCGGGGTGATGGTGGCGCCCACCATGTAGTCGTATTGGCCACCGTCTTTTTTAACTTGCCATTTTTCTGCGGCAGTTTTTTCTAAGGACTCGTTATCAAACAACTTAATCCAGTTGCCGTGCGCGATGTCTATGTAATCGCCCAGGCCTGGGGTTTCTTTATGCGCTAACACGCGCACGCCGCTGATGGAACCATCGGCACGTATGGCGATGAGCAGCTTGATGTCACCGCTGTAGCCGTCGTGGGCGATCGCTTCAAGGATGACGCCGGCGGTTTGCTGCTGTTGCTTGGCCACGTTGGCTATGCTGGGCAAACGGTTACCCAATAAGGCGTTTGGGGCTATCATCACTTGGCTAGCTAAGAGGTCGTTGTCGTAATTTTCAGCAGGTAAGATTTCTTTAAACAAACTTAAGCGAGCGGCCTTTTCGCTGGCTTCTATTGGGGCACGCGTGACGTCAAACACCGACGCCAGCAATAAGGTGCCGATAAAGGCAAAGGACAGCATGATGGCTGCCGTTCTAAAGGCATTTTTAAATAGGGCGCTTTTTATGTCAGTTAGACGCATCGTATTATTTCTCGTGGCCGAACACGCGTGGTTGGGTGAGCGCGTCGATAAGTGGCACGCACATATTCATGATCAGGACAGAAAAAGCCACGCCATCTGGGTAACCGCCATAGACCCGAATTAAATAGGTCAAGACGCCCACGCCGGCGGCAAAAACCAGTTTGCCTTTTGGGGTGGTGGGGCCGCTCACTGGGTCAGTGATGATGAAAAAAGCACACAACAAAGAAGCACCACTGACGACGTGGAATGCTGGATTGGCATATTGGCTGGGGTTCATCAAGTAGAAGGCGCCAGCCATGCCGCTTAAAGCCACTAAAAAAGCCGTGGGCAAATGCCAGCTGATGATGCGCTGTTGCCATAAATACAGCCCACCCAATAAATAGGCGGCCGTCACCCATTCTTGGCCTTGCCCACCAAAATGCCCAAAGATAGGTGCTTGGCTAATGCTCGCCACGTCTTTGTTCAGCATGAGTTGGGTTTTTAAGTAGTCCAGTGGGGTGGCCGAGCTGATGGCGTCCACTGTCATGGAGGCCGGCAGGGTTTGCTGGAAGATAAAGCTCAACTGCTCAGACCAGCTTAAGGGTTGGTCGGCCAGTGCTAGCGGCGCCGGCCATTTGGTCATGATCAGTGGAAAGGAAATCAGCAAGACGGCGTAGCCGACCATGGCCGGATTGAAGGGGTTGTAGCCTAAGCCGCCGTATAGTTGTTTGGCAATAACGATGGCAAAAAATGTACCGACTACCACCAGCCACCATGGCGCTAAGGTAGGCAGGGACAGCGCCAGCAACCAGGCCGTGACGACGGCGCTGAGGTCCATTAAGTACGGTTGGATGGGGCGCTGGCGCAGTTTTAGCAAGGCCGCTTCGGTAATTAAGGCAGTGCTGGTGGCCAACACCAATGACACCACAATACCGGCCCCATAAACATAGGTGTAAGCTGCGATGCCAGGCACCAACGCCAGCAAAACCTTAAACATAATGGTGCTAACGGTGGGCGCATTGCTGATGTAAGGTGAACGGTTCATTTTTATCCTTTATCCGGCTCGCTTGTGCCCGACTCGTTGAGCTTGCGGGCTTTTTCGCGTATGGCATCGGTCTGCTTGATTTCCGCTTGCACGCTGGGGCTGACATTTTCCGTGTTTTTAGGCGCTAGCCCGGCTTGGGCCGCCGCCAGTTTAGCGGCTTTGGCACGCTCTATGGCCGCCGCAATCAAGGCTTGTTTATCTGCTGGCGTGGCTTGCGTGTCTGCCTTGCTTGGCGCCGGTTTGCTGGCAGGGGGCTCGGTTGCTGCGGGACCGCTGGCTAATTTTTGCGCTTTAGCACGGGCTATGGCAGCAGCAATGGCGGCTTGCTTGTCTGAGACGGCGCTGTCGCTTGGCGTTGCTGATAGGCTGGCCTCGGCCGCATCGGCTGGAGCAGACGCTTCAGTCTTGTTGGCCGCCGCGCGTTCTGCATGCTTTTGCGCCCGTTCTAGTTTTTCGCGCTCTATGCGTGCCAATCTATAATCATTGCGTTCGCGTGCCAGGTCGGCCGCTTCTTTGGCTTTGTCGGCGGCAATTATTTCGCTTTTGGCGTAGCGGTAGAACTGCACCAACGGAATGGTGCTTGGGCAAACGTAGCTGCAGCATCCGCATTCTATGCAGTCAAATAATTTGTAATCGCGGGCTTTTTCGAAGTTGTCGGATTTGGCAAACCAGTAAAGTTCCTGTGGCTGCAAATTCACCGGGCAGGCATCGGCACAGCGTGCGCAGCGTATGCATGGCATGGCCGGTGGCGGCGCAGGGAATAAATCCGGTTTGGCGGCAATAATGCAATTGGCAGCCTTGGTGATGGGCACTTGGCTGCTGGGTAAATCGAAGCCCATCATGGGGCCGCCCATAATGAAATGGCTGGTGTCGTCCTGCGCGCCACCGGCTGCGGCGATTAAATCGGTCAATGGCGTGCCAAACAGCACCTCAAAGTTTTGCGGGCTAGTGACGTTGCCGGTAACGGTGACAATGCGGCTAATGGAAGGCTCACCAAAGGCGAAGTAACGGTGTATGGCCAATACCGTCGCCACATTGAATACTTGCACACCTAAATCGGTTGAGCGTTTGTCGCTGGGAATTTCCAGGTCTAGTAGCAAGTGTATGAGTCGACGGGCGTCGCCACTTGGGTAGAGCGTGGGCACCACTTTGACCAGGGCTTGTCCTTGTTGGCAGGACGCTTTCATGGCCTCGCAGGCTGCCGCTTTGTTGTCCTCTATGCCTATCAAGCAGGTTTCGGCGCCCAATAAATGCTTGACGATTTCTATGCCGGCAACAATCTCATCGGCGCGCTCGCGCATCAGCATGTCGTCGCAAGTGATGTAGGGCTCGCACTCGGCAGCATTGATAATCAGCGTGTGTATGGGCGCTTGGCTGTTACTACGCAATTTAATGTGGCTAGGAAATGTGGCGCCACCTAAACCGACTATGCCTGATAGCCTTAGGCTGTCGACCAAAGTTTTTTTATCGCTTAGTCGCCAGTTGATGGGCTGTAATGGCGCCCATTCCTCCAAGCCATCGCAGCTTATGGTGATGCAGCTGTCAGGCAAGCCGGAAGGGTGCGGTATGACTTGCTCGTCTATGGCAGTCACGGTGCCGGAGGTGGGCGCGTGTATGGCTGCTGAAACCGTGCCTTCGGCTTCAGCCAACAATTGGCCTTTGAGCACGCGATCACCAACTTTAACCAATACTTTGGGTAAATGCCCGACGTGTTGACGTAGCGGCAGGACCAATGTTTTTGGTATGCCCAGCTTGGCAATCGGCCGCGTGTTGGATTCGGCTTTGTGTTCAGGCGGATGCACGCCACCGTTAAAGGCGTAGACGTCGTCATGGCGGCCTAGGCCTGGCAATATACGGCTGGCTAAATTGAGAATGGCGTTCATGTGGTTTGGGCGTGCATGGGGGTAATGGGAATGATAGGGTATTTCCATTTCCAATTATCCGGTTGTTCGGCTATGGCTTGCATGCTGATGCAATCGACTGGGCAGGGCGCAAGGCACAATTCGCAGCCGGTGCATTCGGAAGCAATAATGGTGTGCATGTGCTTGGCCGCGCCTAATATGGCATCGACCGGGCACGCTTGTATGCACAGTGTGCAGCCTATGCATGTGGCTTCATCGATGAAGGCCACGGATTTGGGTTTCGGTACACCGTGCTCGGCATTCAGTGGCTTGTATTCCACGCCCATTAAATCGGCCAGTGCGCGTGCCCCAGCATCGCCACCGGGTGGGCATTGGTTGATGTCGGCTTCACCGGCGGCAATGGCTGTGGCATAGGGTTTGCAACCGGGGTAGCCGCATTGGCCGCATTGCGTTTGCGGCAAGATAGCATCGATGCGCGCCACCAATGGGTCGCCATCGACTTTAAACAGCAAGGCGGATATGCCCAATAGCACCCCCAGTGTCAGGGCTAGGCCAAGCATAATGTATAGAGCAGTTAGCATGCGTATTTAGCGGGTATATATCTGGTATGTATTTAGTATTTGTCTAGTATTTATCGAGGCCGGCAAAGCCCATGAAGGCCAAACTCATTAATGCTGCCGTGACCATGGCGATGGCCGATCCTTTGAGCGCCATTGGGACATCGGCCGCTTCTAGGCGTTCACGCATGGAAGCAAACAGTATCAATACCAGTGAAAAGCCAAGTGCCCCCCCTAGACCAAAAAATAAGGACTCAATAAAGCTGTGGCTGGCCTGGGCATTCAATAGAGGTATGCCTAGCACCGCACAATTGGTGGTGATTAATGGCAGGAAGATGCCTAAGCCTTGGTAGAGTGGGGGGAAGTTTTTTTCCATGACCATCTCGGTCAGTTGCACGACGCCGGCAATCACGACAATGAAGGACAAGGTGCGCAGGTATTGCAGGTTATTTGCTTCCAGCAAATAGTGATTGATGCCCCAACTGGTCATGGAGCCTATGCTCAGCACAAAGGCGGTGGCGCCAGCCATGCCGATTGACGCTTCGAGTTTTTTAGACACGCCCATAAAGGGGCATAGACCCAATATTTTAACCAGTACGATGTTGTTCACCAGCACCGTGCCAATCAGGATCATGAGGTAATGATGGAAGTCTGTGGTCATAGTTAGTTTTTGAGTGTGTGGCTAAATTATACTGTGTTTGTGTTTGGCTTAATTAGCTTACTTTAATGGGCTAATTGATCAAGCTGAGCTTAAGCAAAAAGGACTGCAATATACCCTTAACAAGGGGGTTACCAAAGCACGCTTTATTATACCCATATAAGCGTATTGAATAAACGCACATTGTGCTTAGGGTTAAGGCTGTAAGGCTCATAACTTATGCGTGCATAAGTTGTATTTTCAGCGGGCTTTTAAGTTAAAATATAACATTCTGACTAGTTTAGGTTAGCGTATGTTGCAAGCAAGTGCAGTCGCTCAGGGTAGCATGGTGGCCATCGTCACGCCGATGTTTGAAGACGGCCGTTTAGACATCCCTTCTTTAAATGCATTAATCGAATTTCATATCGCGCAAGGCAGCGATGGCATAGTCATCGTCGGCACCACGGGCGAGTCGCCTACGGTGGATTTTGATGAGCATTGCTTGTTAATCAAAACCGCGGTTGAGCAAGTACGTGGCCGTGTTTCTGTGATTGCCGGTACCGGTGCTAATTCAACCAAGGAAGCCATCGCGCTTACGCAAAAAGCCAAAGACTTGGGTGTGGACGCTTGTTTGTTGGTGGCGCCTTACTACAACAAACCCACTCAAGAAGGCTTGTATCAGCACTTTATGGCCATCGCCGATGCGGTTGCTATCCCACAAATTTTATACAACGTGCCGGGTCGGACTGGTTGCGACATCAGCAACGACACGGTTTTACGCTTGGCTCAACACTCGAATATCATCGGTATCAAAGACGCCACCGGCGGCATAGAGCGCGGCACCGATTTGTTGTTGCGTGCGCCGCAAGACTTTGCGGTATTAAGTGGTGACGATGCCACGGCCATGAGTTTGATGTTATTAGGCGGCAAAGGCGTGATATCCGTGACGGCCAATGTGGCACCTAAATTGATGCACGATATGTGCGTTGCGGCCATGGCCGGTGACGCAGTTAAAGCACGTGGCATTAATGCCAAACTGTTCGGCTTACACCAAAAGCTGTTCGTGGAAGCCAATCCCATTCCAGTGAAATGGGTCTTGCAGGAAATGGGTTTAATTAAAGCCGGTATACGCTTACCCATGGTGCCTTTGTCTGCCGCTTACCACGATGTACTGCGCGCCGCCTGCAAGCCAGCGCAAGTATTGTAAGATTGTCCAGAACGGGTTCAAACGATTTACTTTTGAGGTTAACGAAACAAATGAATATCAAACACAGCGCTCTTTACCTATTGATGCTTGCCAGTTTGGCGGCGTGCGATTCCATTCCGTTCATCAATAACACCTCGGATTACAAAGGTGCAGCGCGTTCGCGTCCATTGGAAGTGCCGCCGGATTTAACCGCCAGCCCAGTCAGCGATGCTTACACCATACCTGGCAGCACCAATTACTCCAGTTACAGCCAAGCGCAAGAAGGCCAAGAAGTGGCCGTGGAAAAAGTCTTGGCCACACCTGATGGCGTACGCTTGGAAAGGGCGGGCGCGCAACGTTGGTTAGTGGTGAATGCGCCAGCTGAAAAAGTATGGCCGGTGGTATTGGAGTTTTGGGCAGACCAAGGCTTTGCCGTGCGCTCAGAAAATGCACAATTGGGCGTGATGGAAACCGAGTGGGTGGACGCCGAGTCCATCAAAAAGGACGAGAAAGCCGGCTTAGGCGATCGTTTTGACAAGATGTTGGATAAATTATCCGGTTACGCCGATAAGAAAAAATTTCGCACGCGTTTGGATAGAGGCGAAGAGGCTAATACCACTGAGATCTACATGACGCATCGCTCGGTTGCCGGTGCACCCGATGACGGTAAAAACCGCATTAAAACCCAGTTAGGTGAAATCGACACCGGCTACAAATTGGATAGCAAAACACCGATAGCCGAAGACGCTAGGGAAGCCGAATACGATGCCGAGTTGCTGCGTAGACTTATGGTCAAATTGGGTGTGGAAGAGCAAAAATCCAAAACCATTATGGCGCAAGGCGTGACCATTAAACGGGCGGACGTTAGAAAAGAGGCCGATGGCAGCGCTAGTTTGATTTTAAACGACACGTTTGACCGGGCATGGCGCCGTGTAGGCTTGGCCTTGGATCGCGTGGGTTTTGTGATTGAAGATAAAGATCGCTCTAGTGGCCTGTTCTTTGTTCGCTATGCCGACGTGGATATAGACGATGCGCCTAAGACAAAGAAGGGCTTGTTGGACACCTTGAAATTCTGGGGTAACGAGGATAAAAAAGAAAGCACCGCTGCTGCGCCTAAAGACGATAAAAGCATGATAGAAAAATTGAAATTCTGGGGCACCGATGACAAAGCGAAAGTGAACCCAGAAAAACAATACCGCATTAAAGTGGCGGAAGGCGACAAAGATAACAGCGTGGTAACGGTGGTGGATAAAGACGGTGCACGCGTTGCCACGACCACGGCCAATCGCATTGTTGCCTTGATGTACGAACAACTGAAATAAGCCGCTAGCTTATTATTTCTATGCGCTTTGCCTCATTAGGCAGTGGCAGTGCCGGCAATGCTTTAGTGGTGCAGGCCGATGACACCTGCTTAATGTTGGATTGCGGTTTCAGTATAAAAGAAACGCTGGCCAGGTTAGCTAGGTTGCAGCTAGAGCCCAGTCAAATTAATGGCATCGTTATCACCCATGAGCACGATGATCACGCCGGCGGCGCTTTTAAGTTTGCCGCCAAATTTAACATCCCCGTTTGGCTAAGTTACGGCACCCTAAAAATGGTGGACCGTTACATGCCCAACCAACATAGCTTGGATTTGCATGTGGTAGACAGCCACCGTGCTTTTGCCATCCAGGGCATAGAAGTCCAACCTTATCCTGTGCCACACGACGCGCGCGAACCCATACAATGCGTATTTTCTGATGGTGATAAGCGTTTAGGCGTGCTCACCGATGTCGGCAGAAGTACGCCACACATAGAGCAAACCCTAAGTGGCTGCCATGCCTTGGTGTTGGAATGCAATCACGATGCCGCCATGCTGCAAGTCGGCCCTTACAGTCGTTCGCTAAAAGTGCGAGTGGGTGGCGATTTAGGCCATTTGGAAAATTTAGCTTCGGCGAACATCTTGGCTAAATTGGATAACAGTCAATTGCAACACATCGTCGCGGCGCATTTGAGTGCCAAGAACAATACCCCGGATTTGGCCAAGCAAGCGTTGGCAGGGGTGTTAAGTTGTCAAACGGGTTGGGTGGCGGTAGCCGATCAGGCGCTAGGTTTGGATTGGCGTGAAATACGCTAATAGGGTGAGATGGAAATAAAAAAGCCGACTAAAGTCGGCTTTTTTATTGCGTGCAAAGAGCTAATTACTTAGCAGCTTCAGCTGGAGCAGCTGCAGGAGCAGCAGCGTCAGCAGCAGGAGCAGCTTCAGCAGCAGGAGCAGCTTCAGCAGCAGGAGCTTCAAC
>CALFXV010000055.1 GCA_937957775.1 uncultured Methylotenera sp.
CACGTAAAATCCAACGTTTCTTGTCACAACCATTCCACGTTGCTGAAGTGTTTACTGGCGCACCTGGTAAATACGTGCCATTGAAAGAAACCATCAAAGGCTTTAAAGCGATTGTGGCCGGTGAGTACGATCACCTACCTGAGCAAGCCTTCTACATGGTAGGCGGCATTGAAGAGGCAGTAGAAAAAGCAAAAACACTTAACTAATTGACGGTCGTTAGACTTTATATTTAGTTAATGGTTAAGGAAAAAAGATGGCAAATACTGTTCATATCGATGTAGTCAGTGCAGAAGCGAGCATTTTTGCTGGTGAGGCTGAGTTTATTGTGGTGCCAGCCAGTGCGGGTGAAGTGGGTATCTACCCGAATCACGCGCCCATGGTGACCAGCATTAAACCGGGTGCCTTGCGCATTAAAACTGCAGACAGTGCTGAAGAAACCCTGATCTTTCTATCCGGCGGTTTATTGGAAGTGCAACCGGGTTTGATCACCGTACTTGCTGATACAGCGGTGCGTGGTCATGATCTAGATGAAGCCAAAGCCATTGCCGCTAAAGCAGCAGCGGAAGAAGCGATGAAAAACCGTGGTTCGGATATGGATTACGCAAAAGCACAGGCTGAATTGTCTGAGGCCGTTGCGCAAATTCAAGCCATAGAGCGCTTACGCAAAACAACACACTAGTTGTTAGGCCTTGGCACTAACCGCAAAAAAGGCAGCTTAGGCTGCCTTTTTTGTTATACTTTGCTTATAAAAATTAACGGCAGTTAAGCCCCCAACTTCAAAAATGCCTAATCTAAATATAGTCATACTCGCGGCCGGAAAAGGCACGCGCATGCATTCCGATCTACCCAAAGTCTTGCACGAAGTGGGCGCTAAGCCAATATTAGGCCACGTCTTGGCGGCGGCTAAAGCATTGCAGCCTAGCAAAATTATTGTGGTCTACGGCTACGGTGGCGAGACAGTCAAAGCACAGTTTGATGGTGAACCCATAGTATGGGTTAGGCAGGCTGAGCAATTAGGCACTGGCCATGCCGTGCAACAAGCGCTGCCACATCTTGAAGAGGGGGCCACCACGCTAATTTTATTGGGCGATGTGCCTTTGGTTGCCAGTCGCGATTGCGAGAAATTATTTAATAAGGCCGCGGATACGTTGGCCATCTTATCCTTCATCAAAGCCGATCCAAGCGGTTATGGCCGCATAGTAAGAGATGGACAGGCAAACGTTGCAGCGATTGTGGAGCATAAAGATGCCACTGAAGCGCAGCGGCAAATCAAAGAAGTGAACACCGGCATGATGGCCATGCCCAATAGCCTATTGGTGCAATGGCTAGCCAAGCTCAGTAACAACAATGCCCAGGGTGAATACTACTTAACCGATATCGTCGCCATGGCAGTGCAACAAGGCGTGCCTGTCGTTGCAGAAATCACTGAAGACGAATGGTCGGTAACCGGCATCAACGCTAAAAGTGATTTAGCGCAGATAGAGCGGGTATACCAGCAGCGTTATGCGGAGCGATTATTACAGCAAGGCGTGACCTTAAAAGACCCCAATCGCATAGACGTGCGCGGCGATCTGCAATGCGGTTGCGACGTGCAAATTGATGTCAATTGCTTGTTTGAAGGTCAGGTGGTGTTGGGTGATAGGGTAAGAATAGCACCCAATTGCGTGATTAAAAACGCCGTGATTGCCGCCGGCACGCAGGTTGCTGCCTTCACCCATATAGACGACGCGCAAATAGGCGAAGAGGCTCGCCTAGGTCCGTTTGCCCGCATTAGACCGGGCACTACTCTGGCCGATCATACCCATGTTGGTAACTTTGTTGAATTGAAAAATGCGCAAGTAGACAGCGCCAGTAAAATCAATCACCTAAGCTACGTGGGCGACGCCACCGTGGGTAAAAATGTTAACGTGGGCGCAGGCACCATTACCTGCAATTACGACGGCGCCAACAAATTTAGAACTGTCATAGAAGACGACGTTTTCATCGGATCCGACACGCAGTTGGTGGCACCGGTCACCCTGGCCAAGGGCGCAACCATCGCCGCCGGTTCCACCATCACCAAAGACGCACCGGCAGGTCAACTGACTTTTTGTCGAGCCAAAGATCAAAAATCCATAGCGGGCTGGAAACGCCCAGTAAAAATTAAAAAGTAGAGATAACCCATGTGTGGCATTGTAGGTGCAGTAGCAAACAGAAGCGTCGTTCCCACCTTAATTGAAGGCTTAAGTCGGCTTGAGTACCGCGGCTACGATTCGGCCGGTATAGCCGTATTAAATGGCCATGGTATAGAGCGCGTGCGAGCCGTTGGCCGTGTGGCGGCCATGACAGAGAAAGCCGAAGCCACAAAAATAACTGGCCACGTCGGCATAGGCCATACCCGCTGGGCCACGCATGGTGGCGTCACAGAAAGCAATGCCCATCCGCACGTATCAAAAGAGCAAATTGCCGTGGTGCATAACGGCATCATAGAAAATCACGATGAACAGCGCGCTAGATTAAAAACCTTGGGTTACGAATTTACCTCGCAAACCGACACCGAAGTAATCGCTCATTTAATTCACTACTACCATCAGACATTAAACCTGTTAGCCGCTACGCAAAAAGCCGTGGCCGAGCTCACGGGTGCGTTTGCCATTAGCGTGGTATCGGTAAAAGAACCCGAGCACATGATTACCGCACGCTTAGGTTGCCCGCTGTTAATCGGTTTGGGCGAGGGTGAAAATTTCATCGCATCCGATGTGTCGGCGGTGTTATCCGTTACCCGCAAAGTGATTTATTTGGAAGACGGTGACGTGGCGGACATACGATTAGACGGGGTAGCCATACTTGGTCGCGATGGATTGGCTGTGCAACGTAAAGTGCATTTAAGCGACGTCTCCCTGGCCAGCATGGAATTGGGCCCTTATGCGCACTTCATGCAAAAAGAAATACACGAGCAACCCCGCGCCTTGACCGACACCATAGAAGCCTTAATAGACGACAATCAATTTTCTGCTGCCTTGTTTGGCGATCAGGCGGAAGCGGTTTTTCAGCAGGTCGACAGCATTCTTATCTTGGCCGCAGGCACCAGCTACTACGCGGCATTAACTGCTAAATATTGGCTAGAGAGCTTGGCCAAATTGCCCACCAACGTGGAAATTGCCAGCGAATACCGCTACCGCGTATCGGTGCCTAACCCTAAGCAGTTGATCGTGACCATTTCCCAATCCGGTGAAACCCTGGACACCATGGAAGCCTTAAAGCACGCCAAATCCTTAGGCCAAAATTTAACGCTAGCGATTTGCAACGTACAAGAAAGCGCCATACCCCGCGCATCGCAATTGGTTTTTTATACCCGTGCCGGAGCGGAAATTGGCGTGGCTTCCACCAAAGCCTTCACCACGCAGTTGGTAGCGCTCTTCACTTTGGCTGCCACCTTGGCCAAACAACGCGGTCTGCTCGATAGGCAAGCCGAGCAAACCCATTTAAGCGCATTGCGTCAATTAGCCGGCAGCGTGCAACACGCCTTAAATTTAGAGCCGCAGATTCGCGAATGGGCCAAACGCTTTGCCGATAAACAGCATGCCTTGTTTTTAGGCCGAGGCATACATTACCCCATCGCGTTGGAGGGGGCGCTAAAGCTCAAGGAGATCTCCTATATCCATGCCGAGGCCTACCCTGCCGGTGAACTCAAACACGGCCCATTGGCCTTGGTAGACAGCAGCATGCCGGTGGTGGTGATTGCACCCAATGACGATTTGCTAGAAAAAGTAAAATCGAATATGCAAGAAGTGCACGCGCGAGGCGGTGAACTGTTTGTGTTCGCCGACGCGGACAGCCATTTTGTTGAATCTGCTGGGGTACACGTCATACGCACACCCCGTCATGTCGGCCTGCTCTCGCCTATTTTGCACACCATCCCCGTGCAAATTTTGGCCTACCATGCTGCTTTGTTAAAAGGCACCGATGTCGATAAACCAAGAAACCTGGCCAAGAGCGTGACCGTCGAATAGCGTTTAGTAGCTACTAGCGGACTTCAATATCACCGGCACGATATCCAAACTGCCATCGTCATGGCCTAGCATGATTTGACCGTCTTGTAGGGTGCAGCTGATGTTTAAGCCTCGTTGAGCGATGGCAGCCAGCTCTTTGGTTTCGGGTAAATTAATCACCGTTAGGTTGTTGGTTTTAAGTAAGGCCTTGCTGTTGCTGGCCCACCACATATCGGCCACGCGGCCACCGTATAGCACCACCACCACTTGTTTTGACCGCCCTGCCGCTTTGCGTATGTCGCGCTCAGAGGGTAAGCCCACGTCTATCCATAAATCTATCGCACCGGTCAGGTCTTTTTGCCATAAATCCGGTTCCTCTTCGTCACTTAAGCCCTTACCAAAAATCAAGGCTTCGTCAGCGTAAAGGGCAAACGCCAGCAGCCTGACCATGACCCGCTCATCGGTTTCGGACGGGTGTTTGGCCAGCGTTAAATTGTGTTGCTGGTAATAATGGCGATCCATGTCGGAGACTTGCAGATCGATTTTATAAATGGTGGATTTGATTGCCATAGCGAGCGCCTATTGTGGATGCCGCATTATACCCAGTTTGTCGCTTTCGCATGCGGGCCATTATGGGCGATGAGCACGTCAGCTGGCTTTCTGTTAAGCTGTCATTTTTTAAATTAACACAAAAACACCATGGCTCAATACGTAATGTCCATGCTCCGTGTGAGCAAAATAGTCCCGCCCAAAAAGACCATTATTAAAGACATTTCCTTGTCTTTTTTCCCTGGCGCTAAGATAGGTTTACTCGGTTTAAATGGCTCGGGTAAATCCACCGTGTTGCGCATTATGGCCGGGGTGGACAAAGAGTTTGAGGGCGAAGTGCAGTGGCAGCCGAATATGACCATAGGCTATTTGCCGCAAGAGCCGCAATTGGATGCCGTTAAAACCGTGCGTGAAGAAGTGGAGTCGGGCATGGGCGAGGTGATGGAAGCACAGGCTAAGCTAGAAGCGGTGTACGCGGCTTATGCCGAACCGGATGCCGATTTTGATAAGCTTGCGGAAGAGCAAGCCAAGTGGGAAAACATCATTGCTGCCAGTGGTAGCGACTTAAGTACGCAACTCGATATTGCCGCCGATGCGCTGCGCTTACCGCCTTGGGACGCAAAAATAGGCCCCTTATCCGGTGGTGAAAAACGCCGTGTGGCCTTGTGCAAATTATTGCTGTCTAAACCCGATATGTTGTTGTTGGACGAGCCCACCAACCATTTGGATGCCGAATCGGTGGAATGGCTAGAACAATTTTTAGTGCGCTTTCCAGGCACGGTGGTGGCGGTGACGCACGATAGGTATTTCTTGGATAACGCGGCTGAATGGATATTGGAATTAGACCGTGGCCACGGCATTCCCTGGAAAGGCAATTACTCGAGTTGGTTGGATCAAAAACAAGCGCGTTTGGCCTTGGAAGAATCGCAAGAATCGTCCCGTCGTAAAGCCCTTAATACCGAGTTGGAATGGGTGCGCCAAAATCCTAAAGCGCGACAAGCCAAGAGCAAATCACGCTTAGCCCGCTATGAGGAAATGGCCAACGCGGAATACCAAAAACGCAATGAAACACAGGAGATTTTCATCCCTGCGGGCGAGCGTTTGGGTGACCAAGTCATCGAATTCAATGGCGTAAGCAAAGCCTTTAAAGACCGACTATTGATGGACAATCTGAGCTTTAGCGTGCCAGCCGGTGCCATTGTCGGCATCATAGGCCCTAACGGCGCGGGTAAATCCACTTTGTTTAAAATGATTACCGGCAAAGAGCAGCCAGACAGCGGCGAAGTGAAAATAGGCAGCACGGTGAAAATGGCCTACTTCGATCAAAGTCGCGACGCCTTAAGCGATGCTAAAACCGTGTTTGATGAAATATCCGGAGGCTCAGACATCTTAACCGTCGGTCGTTATGAAACGCCATCGCGTGCCTACATAGGCCGCTTTAATTTTAAAGGCGGCGACCAACAAAAAATCGTTGGGCAACTTTCCGGCGGTGAGCGTGGCCGTTTGCATCTGGCCAAAACCCTTATTTCTGGTGGCAATGTCTTGTTGCTTGATGAGCCATCCAATGACTTGGACGTGGAAACCTTGCGTGCGCTAGAAGATGCCTTGTTGGAGTTTGCTGGATGCGTGCTGGTGATATCGCATGACAGGTGGTTCTTGGATCGCATTGCCACGCATATTTTAGCCGCAGAAGGCGATTCACAATGGACCTTCTTCAACGGCAATTACCAAGAGTACGAAGCCGATAAACGCAAGCGCTTGGGTGAAGAAGGCGCTAAGCCGAAACGTTTGCGCTATAAACCGATAACACGGTAGTTTGGCAAAATAGCGTAAGTTAAATCAGAACGCCTTCTTTACCCGTGCGGGCATGTCCGCCGTCACTATGCCGCAGAGAGCTGCGGCAAGTCCGGCGCCAAAGGCGCTAAACCGAAACGTTTGCGCTACAAACCTATTACCCGATAGTTACACAATTTCACCATAGATGCTGTCTGTGGTGAAATGAGTTTTACGCTATTACAACCAATCCCAATCGAGCCTCGGTTTATACGGGGCTTTTTTCATGGCCCAATCCCATACTATTGGTGGGATGAATCTCATTAATCGGCCTAGCCAACCCATTTGCCATGGAATAACCACAAAGCGCCGTTTGGCTGCTATGGCTTTTATAAACTTTTGCGCAGCGACATCGGCATCCATTAAAAAAGGCATGCTGTAGGTGTTCACGTCCGTCATTGGTGTGCGGATGTAGCCAGGCGCGATGGTGGTCACGGCGATATTGCTGGGGGCCATTTCTACTCGTAAGCTTTCCAAGTAACTGATGGCGGCCGCTTTACTGGCGCTGTATGCGCCGGCACCGGGTAAGCCGCGTATGCCAGCGACACTGGCTATGCCGACTAACTGTCCACCACCGGCTTTTCGTATGGCGGTGATGAAGGGTTGAAAGGTGTGCACCATGCCCATCACATTGATTTCCAACACTGCCTGAAAAGCGGCGATGTCTTCCTGGTGTTCGGTTAAGGTACCACGGCTCACGCCGGCACAAGCGATCACCACATTTGGCGCACCCGCACGCTCAATGAAATCACCGGCCGCCAGGGCCAGGGCTTGGTGGTCGCGCACATCCAATGGGTAGGTGTGACAGCGTATATTGGGCTGCGCTTCTAGCAATACTTTTAAATTTTGTAAGTGCTCACTACGCCTGGCGACCAAGCCTATATTCAATCCTTCATGCAAGGCGTATGGGCTGAAGGGCTCGATGCAGGCACTGATGCACATTTAAAAATCATCGTCGAGCGCGCTGGCCTGAATTGGCAAGCCGCCAAAGACATCCTGAAGAACAAAGCCAACGATGCGCATTGGCGCGGTGTGGCCGAGCAAAATAGACAAGCCATGTTGGCCTTGGGCCTGTGGGGCGTGCCGTCTTTCCGCTTCGAAGAAACAGCCGTGTGGCGGCAAGACCGCTTTTGGGTGATCGAAAAAGCCATGCGCGCCAAGTTCGACACTTCATCACACACTTAATCCATGACTTTTTTGAGCAGTACCCGCCACGCATGGCTCAGCATCTTTGCTGTGGTTTCACTCGCCGTCTGTGCACCCGTCTGGGCCAAACGTCCCAACATCGTGGTGCTGTTGGCCGATGATTGGGGCTACAGCGATGTGGGCGCATTTGGCAGTGAAATCAACACCCCACATTTGAACCAATTGGCACAGTCGGGTACGCGCTTTTCTAACTTCCACGTCAGTGCATCGTGTTCACCCACACGTTCAATGCTTCTCACGGGTGTTGACAACCATTTGAATGGCGTTGGCAACATGCGCGAAACCATTCCGCAATCGCACGTGGGCCGCGCTGGTTATTTGAGTGTCCTGAACCAACGGGTGGTGACGGTGGCCAGCTTGCTGCAAGATCACGGTTACCGCACGTATGCCGCCGGCAAATGGCACGTAGGCAAAGAGCCACACAACTTACCGCCTGCGCGCGGCTTCGACCGTTCTTTGGTGATGGGCGACAGTGGCTCGGACAATTGGGAGACGGGCAAG
>CALFXV010000056.1 GCA_937957775.1 uncultured Methylotenera sp.
GCATGCTCGACATCGATAAAGGCGGCCGTGCCACCCATTTTTTGCATTTGCGCAATCACGGACAGGGTCAGCGTGGTTTTACCAGACGATTCCGGACCGTAAATTTCCACCACACGGCCGCGCGGTAAACCGCCTATGCCTAAGGCAATGTCCAGGCCCAATGAGCCGGTGGACACCGATTGGACGTCTTCGCCTATGCTGCCATCACCCATACGCATGATGGACCCTTTGCCGAATTGCTTTTCAATCTGCGCTAATGCGGCGGCAAGTGCTTTGCTTTTGTTGTCATCCATGGTGTTTTGCCTCTGAGTTTTATGTGGTTTTGATTGCGTTTAACAGCCTGTAATTATTTCATAAATCAAGGCTTAAGGTAAGTGCAATCAGCCCTTCAATTAGGGTTTTTGCCGATTGCTGGCGAATTTCTTGGCGGCTGCCGTTAAAGTGCGCAGTCATGCTGCGAGGCGCTTGATTTTGCCCTAACCAGGCAAAGCAAACCGTGCCCACCGGTTTAGCCGGCGTGCCACCGCCGGGGCCGGCAATGCCGGTGACGGCAGCGCTTAATTGGCTGCCGCTTATGGCCATCACGCCGCTGGCCATTTCCACGGCGGTTTGTTCGCTGACCGCGCCAAACTTATCCAAGGTGTCGCTGGCTACTTTGAGCAGGTTTACTTTGCTGGCATTGCTGTAACTGACGACCGCGCATTCAAACCAGGCCGAGCTGCCGGCCACGCGCGTGATGATTTCCGCGCCCAGGCCACCGGTGCAAGATTCAGCCAAGCTTAAAGTTAAGCCGCGGGCTAGCAGTAAGCTGCCGAGTTGCTCGGCCAATTGGCTTAAGTCCTCAGGCGCTGACATGGCTAATCTGCATTAATACTTGCACGCTCAGCATGGCGTAAACGGCAGCTAATAAATCGTCCAACATCACGCCTAAGCCATTTTTAAACCGCTTATCCAATTGGCTTATCGGGTAGGGTTTCCATATGTCGAATAATCGGAACAGCAAAAAGGCCGTTATCGTCCACTGCCATTCATTGGGCGTGACGGTTAATACCAACATCATGGCGACAATTTCATCCCAAACGATGCTGCCGTGATCGGGCACGCCCAGGGCGTCACCGGTGACTTGGCAAAAATAGATGCCGAGTAGGAAGAGGACGGCGATGATGATTAATTGCGTGCTCAAGGCGTAAGTGGCAATCAGCCAGAAAAAAG
>CALFXV010000057.1 GCA_937957775.1 uncultured Methylotenera sp.
TGATTACGGTATACGTCCAGTGCCGTTTGGTATTGCTGCAGATCAGCCAGCATAGACTCACCCACCTCTGCTTTTGCCCCTATCACCTCATAAATCGCCAGTGGTTTTTCCCTACCTTTAACCCGGACTCTGTCTAGCTCTCTGTAAACAAAATCCGGCGCCAACACTTTGGTGTCCTCACTAACAATGATGCTGACAGCATAATATTTTGTTAACGCCTCCAGGCGCGAGCCCAAATTAACTGCGTCACCCAAAACGGTGTAAGCCATGCGAAAAGTCGAGCCCATGTTACCCACCACCATGTCGCCGCTATTAAGCCCTATGCCTATGCGTATAGCCGGCCAACCTTGCGCGGCAAAATCGTCTTGCAAGCGCGCTAAGGCATCGGTCATGGCTAAGGCAGCCTGCACCGCATGCGTCGCATGCTGATTATCAGCCACAGGGGCACCCCAAAACGCCATAATGGCATCGCCCATGTATTTATCTATGGTGCCTCGGTGCTGATGAATAGCCTGTGTCATCGGGCTGAGAAAGCGATTCATCAGCAGACTCAGCTGCTCGGGCGCCATCCCTTCGGCAATGGAGGTAAAGTCACGCACGTCTGTAAACAACACCGTCATATGCCGACTTTGGCTGGCTAATGAATAACTGTTGGGGTTTTGAGCCATTTCATCCACCAATTCCGGTGGGATGTATAGGCCAAATAAACGACCCAATTGGCGTTTAATCCTCGACTCAAAAAAGAAACCGTAAGCCATATTAAACAAGTACAGCGTGCTTATCGTCACCAGCAAAGCAGCCAAGGGCAGCACCAAATTTCCGGCTTCCCAGGCCAGCCAATTTGATCCCAAAAGCAGAGCTAGGCAGAGCGCAGTGAGCAGTGTGGCGGAACTTGGGCTTAAGTTAGGCAAGCTAAAAGCCAGCAGGCATCCCACTAATAAAAGCAATATGAATTCTATGCCTTGGGTATAGGCCGGGTTTTGTTTGATGTTGCCGTCTAATATGCCGGCTACCATGTTGGCGTGCACCTCCACCCCAGGGTAGACGTTTTGCATAGGTGTGGCGCGCAAATCCATCAAGCCGGCAGCGGTTGTGCCCAGCAGGACTATTTTATTTTTAAGGATAGTCTTATCCACTGTATTTGACATCACGTCGGTGGCAGACACGTAGCGAAAACTACCTTGTGCCCCACGGTACGGAATCAATGCGGCCATGTCGTCGTTTACTGGGATACGATTTTTACCAATACGAAGTTGCTCGGCATCGGCATCCAAGATAAGCACTGGCTTAGTTGAGCGATCGCCAGCAGCCTCATTGGCCGCTCGGGCTACGGCACTGGCAAAGGCTTCGTAAACTTGATCATGGTATTGCACCAACATCGGCAGCCTACGGGAAACGCCGTCTTGATCTGGACTGGCATTAAAATGGCCAGCGGCATAGGCTTGCGCTTGTAAATTGGCTAAATTGGCCGTGTAGCCGCTGGCCTGCATTAAGCTGACCGGCTGCTTCTTAAAATAAGCTGCCGACATAAGGGGCGCAGGCAAAGCGCCAACTTTGGATTCCCCTTCTTGCAAAAATACATAGGCCAATACCACTTTACGGTTTTTTATACTGTTGGCGAACAGTTGATCGAAGTCCAAACTCGGGCTTAATTTTTCTATGGCAGCACGCAAACCCTGATCTTGACTAAAGTGCTCACGTTGTATGGCTTGCATGCCTTGCAAGCCCGAACTTAAGTCGGGCTCAGCAAACACCGCATCCATCCCTAACACCCGAACCTGATAATCGTCGAACAAGCGATCGACTAAATGCGCCAACTTATTTCTAGACCAAGGCCAATGCCCCTGCTGTTTAAGGCTTTTTTCATCAATATCGACAATGACAATACGCTCATCCAGACTATTGGGCATAGTCATATTGAGCCTGGTATCGTAGCTCCATAACTCCAACTTAGTGACCGGCGACAGGGGCAGTACGCCACTAACATGCAGCAACATCAACAACACGATGAGCAAGCCTATCAACGCACGAATAGTGTGTCGCTTGCTAGAAAATTTCAAGGTAGGCATAGGGCATATAGTTAGGCAGGTAAGTTAATGGTTTAGCGTGAAGACTAATGCTATTATTTGTCTGATTGGAACAGCATAATGCATATCCAAATTATTTAATAGCCAAGCCCAAAAACGGCTTGCTGCCTTTTTAAAACAGATGACAGCCATGCAAGCACAAGCCCCTCTAGAATTAATTCGCGGTGACAGCCATGACGTCCGCGCCAGTGTAATTTGGCTGCATGGCCTAGGGGCAGACGGTTACGACTTTGCCCCCGTGGTGGACATGTTAAACCTAGCTCAGGTCCGCTTTATTCTTCCGCATGCGCCGTCCATGGCAGTGACGCGCAACAATGGCTACGTCATGCCAGCTTGGTACGATTTGTATGCCCCCAGCGAGTCGCAACAAGAAGACCTGGCGGGCATAACCCGCAGTGAAGACTACCTAAACAGCTTGATAGAAAATGAAATCAAGCGTGGCATAGCCAGCGATAAAATCGTGCTGGCGGGCTTTTCCCAAGGCGGGGCCATCGCATTGCATAGCGCCACTCGCTACCCAAAAAAATTAGCTGGCGTGCTCGCCCTGTCCACTTACTTACCCCTTAAGGCCAATTTGGCAACACAAGCCCATGTCGCCAATCTAACGACGCCCATCTTCATGGCGCACGGCAAATCCGATGACATCATCAGCTTAGAAAGAGCGCAAGCATCACTCTCCTTTTTGCAAGCAAGCGGTTTTGCCGTGCATTGGCATGAATACGCCATGGCACATAGCGTCTGTGCAGAAGAAATTAATGACATACGCTTATTTTTAACGGAGCTTTTGCAGCAGGATTTGGTAGAATAAGCAATGTGTAAATTAGGCAAGCGCATCATGACCACAGCAAAATCGAACACCCAGAACTTGCCATTAAATGACTCTTCGGCAGCCATGCCGCTTAATTTCGAGCAGGCTTACGCTGAACTAGAACAAATTATCGCGCAAATGGAAGCGGCTCAACTGCCATTGGATGCCAGCCTAGCCGCCTACCAGCGTGGCAACAGCTTGCTGCAATTTTGCCAGCAGTCCTTGCTGGCAGCGGAGCAACAAGTGCAAATTTTAAATGAGCGCAACCAGCTACTCGCTTACAAAAGCCAAGATCCATCATGACAGCACATGCCAGCCATGCCGATCTAGCCATGCAGGCATTTCCCGAGTGGGTGGCCAGCAAACAGCAGCGCATAGAAGGCCTGCTTGAGTTGTGCTTACCGCCAGCAAGCACGGCACCAACCACCTTGCACAGTGCCATGCGCTACAGCGCCTTAGATGGCGGCAAGCGCATACGTGCACTGCTCTGCTACGCGGCAGCCGAACTCACCGACTGCGAGACGCAAATAGCCGATGCGGCCGCCTGCGCGGTTGAACTCATACACGCCAACTCCTTAGTGCACGACGACATGCCATGCATGGACGATGACGACCTGCGGCGGGGCAAGCCCAGTTGCCACAAGCAGTTCGATGATGCCACCGCTCTGCTGGTGGGCGACGCCTTGCAAACCCTGGCTTTTGAAGTCATCTCCGATGCCAAACTGTATAGCAATAGCCAACTGACGGCCTGCCAACAAATGCGTCTGGTTAACCTATTAGCCAAAGCCACCGGTTCCGCCGGCATGGCGGGCGGGCAAGGCATAGACTTGGCTTCAGTAGGAAAAACTCTGAGCCAAGCCGAACTTGAAACCATGCATCAAATGAAAACCGGCGCACTGATACAAGCCTCCATCTTGCTTGGTGCTATCGGTGCCAATGACGCTCAATTGTTGGCTATTCGGAATTTTGCAAACGCGGTAGGCTTGGCCTTCCAAGTGGTGGATGACATCCTAGACGTGGAAGCCGACAGCGATACCTTAGGTAAAACGGCAGGCAAGGATGCCGACAGCAACAAACCCACCTATGTCTCGATTTTAGGCTTAGGCGCAGCTAAGCAATACGCAAAAACGCTTTACGACCAAGCCATCAGCGCGCTTGCCCCATTGGGCAGCAAGGCGCAACGATTAAGAGAGCTGGCAGGCTTCGTTACCCAACGTAGTTTTTAATGCTAATCGGCTTCAATAAAATAAACTAGTCAGCATTTTAGGGATTTTTCAGGTGACGCCATTACTCGACAGCATCAATAGCCCCTTGCAGCTTAAGGCATTAAACCGCAAGCAACTTAAGTCTTTGGCCTTAGAATTACGCGCATTTATTGTAGACAGCGTGGCGAAAACCGGCGGGCATCTGGCCTCAAATTTAGGCGTGGTGGAACTGACCGTGGCCTTGCATTACGTTTTCAACACGCCTGATGACAGATTGGTGTGGGACGTAGGCCACCAAACTTACCCCCATAAAATATTGACTGGTCGCCGTGAGGCCATGAAAAACTTACGTAAAGCCAATGGCATAGCCGGTTTTCCTAGGCGCCAGGAAAGCGAATACGATGCGTTTGGCACCGGGCACTCCAGCACCTCTATTTCTGCCGCATTAGGCATGGCCGTGGCTGCAAAAAAAGCCGGCCTTGAACGGCGTGCAGTGGCTATCATAGGCGATGGCGCCATGACCGCCGGCATGGCCTTTGAAGGATTGAACAACGCCGGCAGCATGGACGCAAATTTGCTGGTCATACTCAACGACAACGACATGAGCATCTCCAACAATGTCGGCGCCTTAAATAATTATTTATCCAAATTGTTGTCCAGTCGCTTTTATGGTTCCATCAAAAAATCCGGCAAAAAAATCTTGTCCACCATGCCTCCCGTGATGGAGTTTGCCAAGCGTGCCGAGGAGCACGTTAAAGGCATGGTCTTACCCAGCACTTTATTTGAAGAATTTGGTTTCAATTACATAGGCCCGGTAGACGGCCACGATTTGGATGCATTGATAGACACGC
>CALFXV010000058.1 GCA_937957775.1 uncultured Methylotenera sp.
TTTATCTTCTGGTGACAACTCGTCCATACCCAAAATCGCAATGATGTCGCGTAATTCTTTATAGCGTTGCAAGGTTTGTTGTACGCTACGTGCCACGTTATAGTGCTCTTCACCGACGACCAATGGGTCTAACTGACGTGAAGTTGAATCCAATGGATCCACCGCTGGGTAGATACCCAATGAAGCAATATCACGAGACAACACAACGGTTGAGTCCAAATGTTGGAAAGTGGTGGCTGGTGACGGGTCAGTCAAGTCATCGGCAGGCACGTAAACCGCTTGGATAGAGGTAATAGAACCTGTTTTAGTTGAAGTAATACGCTCTTGTAAGCGGCCCATTTCATCGGCCAAGGTTGGTTGGTAACCCACGGCTGAAGGCATACGGCCTAACAAAGCAGACACTTCGGTACCGGCCAAGGTATAGCGGTAGATATTGTCAACGAAGAACAACACATCACGACCTTCGTCACGGAATTTTTCCGCCATGGTCAAGCCAGATAAGGCCACGCGTAAACGGTTGCCTGGTGGTTCGTTCATTTGACCGAACACCATGGCTACTTTAGATTCTTTCATGTCGTCTAGTTTAATCACGCCTGCTTCTGCCATCTCATGGTAGAAGTCGTTACCTTCACGAGTACGCTCACCCACACCGGCAAACACAGATAAACCTGAGTGCTGTTTAGCAATGTTGTTAATCAATTCCAACATGTTCACGGTTTTACCCACACCGGCACCACCGAACAGACCCACTTTACCGCCTTTAGCAAACGGGCAAACCAAGTCAATCACTTTAATGCCTGTTTCTAACAAGTCTACTGAAGGAGAAAGCTCTTCGAAAGTTGGTGCTTTTTGATGGATAGAACGACGCTCATCGCAATCAATTGGGCCCGCTTCATCGATAGGACGGCCTAGCACGTCCATGATGCGACCTAAGGTACCGGTGCCCACTGGCACGGTAATTTGATTGCCGGTTGATTTAAACGCTGTACCACGTGCAAGACCATCTGAAGAGCCCATAGCAATGGTACGTACAATGCCGTCACCTAATTGCTGTTGCACTTCTAATGTCAAGCCTGCTTCCGCTTGGCTTGATGCATCGTCAATAATCAATGCTTCGAATACTTTTGGCATTTGATCACGTGGAAATTCAACGTCAACCACCGCACCAATACATTGGACTACTTTACCTACGCTTACTTGATTTGCTTTTGCCATTTTGTTTCCTAACTTCATTTTAGTCAGATTTAATTAAATTCGTTCTTAATACTACAAGCTATTACTAGGCTTATTGACCTTAGTCTTTAAGCTACTGCTGCTGCACCACCCACAATTTCTGAAATCTCTTTTGTAATCGCGGCTTGACGCGCTTTGTTATAAACCAATTTCAATTCGCCAATTACGTTTTTCGCGTTATCCGAGGCCGACTTCATCGCCACCATACGTGATGACTGTTCGGATGCCATGTTTTCCGCGACGGCGTTATAAACCAAGGATTCAACGTAACGCATCATTAATTGATCCACCACCGGTTTTGCTTCTGGCTCATAGATGTAATCCCAATGGCCTTTTGGACTACCAAGTTGCTCGCCGCTTAATGGTAACAATTGTTCCATTACTGGCTCTTGCTTCATGGTATTAATGAACTTGGTGTAGCTGATGTAAAGCTGATCAATTTCACCGGCTTCGTATGCATCCAACATGACCTTAATGGTACCGATCAATGTTTCTAAATGCGGCACGTCACCCAAACCTGTTATGTGCGATTTAACATTCGCACCAACACGGTTCATGAAACTGAAGCCCTTGTTACCAATCGCACTAACTGAGATGGCTTTACCGTCTGCTTCCCAGCTTTTCATTTGGTTAATCGACAAACGCAGCATGTTGGTGTTTAAACCACCACACAATCCTTTGTCAGAACTGATAACAATCAGGCCTATGTTTTTAACCACATCACGCTTAACTAAGTAAGGGTGTTTGTACTCTGGATTAGCAAACGATAAATGCGCAGCTACGTTACGAATTTTTTCGGCATACGGACGGCTAGCACGCATTCTGTCCTGCGCTTTACGCATTTTAGAAGCGGCCACCATTTCCATCGCCTTGGTGATCTTACGTGTATTTTCTACACTTTTGATCTTGGTTCTAATCTCTTTACTACCAGCCATTTTTAGTCCTAATAGTTAGGTATTAGTATGCATTGGTTGCTTTGAAGTCCTGAATTGCGGCTTCAACAGCTTTTTCGTTATCACCGGCTAAGTCTTTGCTGGATTCAATACCGGCCATTAATTTGGCGTATTTAGAAGCCATAAAGCCGTGCAATGCATTTTCAAAGGCCAATACTTTATTGGTAGGCACGTCATCAAAATAACCTTTGTTGGCAGCTAATAGGGTGATGGCCATATTAGATACGCTTAATGGGGCATATTGAGCTTGCTTCATCAACTCGGTAAACATACGACCGCGATCCAATTGTTTACGTGTCGCTTCATCCAAATCGGAAGCGAACTGCGCAAACGCAGCCAATTCACGGTACTGCGCCAAGTCGGTACGGATACCACCGGACAAGTTCTTGACCAATTTCGTTTGCGCTGCACCACCCACGCGAGACACTGAAATACCAGCGTTGATCGCAGGACGAATACCGGCGTTGAACAAGTCGGTTTCCAAGAAGATTTGACCATCGGTAATCGAGATCACGTTAGTTGGAACGAAAGCTGATACGTCACCGGCTGCCGTTTCAATCACTGGCAATGCAGTTAATGAACCTGTTTTGCCTTTAACGGCACCGTTAGTGAATTTCTCTACGTACTCTTCGTTAACACGAGCAGCGCGCTCTAATAAACGTGAGTGAATGTAGAACACGTCACCTGGGTAAGCTTCACGACCTGGTGGACGACGTAATAACAAGGAAATTTGACGGTAAGCAATCGCTTGTTTAGTTAAATCATCGTAAACGATTAATGCATCTTCACCGCGATCACGGAAATACTCGCCCATGGTACAACCGGCATACGGTGCTAAGAATTGCAATGCGGCTGAGTCAGACGCCGCCGCTGCAACCACAATGGTGTAAGCCATGGCACCGTTTTCTTCTAATTTACGCACCACGTTAGCAATGGTGGAAGCTTTCTGACCAATCGCCACGTAGATACAGGTCATGTTTTGACCTTTTTGATTGATGATGGCATCAATCGCAACAGCCGTTTTACCTGTTTGACGGTCACCAATAATCAATTCACGTTGACCACGGCCGACTGGCACCATGGAGTCCACGGATTTAAGACCGGTTTGCACGGGTTGTGAAACGGATTTACGCGCAATCACACCTGGGGCCACTTTTTCAATTTTGTCCGTCATTTTTGCATTGACTGGACCTTTACCATCGATAGGCTGACCTAATGCATTCACTACACGGCCGATTAACTCAGGGCCGACTGGCACCTCTAAAATACGGCCGGTACATTTACAAATGTCACCTTCGGTAATGTGTTCGTAGTCCCCTAAAACCACGGCACCCACTGAGTCACGCTCTAAGTTTAGCGCTAGACCAAAGGTGTTGCCTGGGAATTCGATCATCTCGCCGGCCATCACGTTGGATAGGCCGTGAATACGAACAATACCGTCGGTTACTGAAATAACGGTACCTTGTGTACGGGCTTCAGCTGAAGTAGAGAAATTTTCTAACCTGCTTTTAATCAGCTCACTGATTTCTGATGTAGATAACTGCATTGTGGCTCCTAATGTATTCTTTGCCTAAAATGTTCTGTCGCTTATGCTGAAAGGGTATAAGCTAAATTTTGTAACTGATTTTTAACGGATGCGTCTATCACGGTATCGCCAACAATAATTTTAACGCCGCCTATGAGTTCTGAATCCACTGAAACATTGGCTTCTATTTTTTTACCGAACTTCTCTTCTAAACGTTTTACTAAATCTTTTACTTCTGCCGCACTGGGTTTGGACGCGGCAATAATTTCCGCATCCAAGCTGCCCTCATCCAAGGCTTTGAGTTCTTCGAAAGCGTCGGTAATTGCCGGCAACACAGACAGGCGGCGGTATTCCACCAACACCTTGATTAAGTTTTGACCGTATTCATTTAGCTTATCGCCACACACTTTTAGGAATGCGGCTTGCAGTTCGCTGCTGACTACTTTTGGATCTTGTATGTAAGCTTGCATTTGCGCGTCATTAGAGACAGCCGCTGCAAAACCTAACATTTCAGACCATTTAGCCAAGGCCTTTTGCTGCTTAGCAAGATTGAATGCGGCAACCGCGTAAGGCCTTGCAATGGTTGATATCTCAGCCATGCTTATAGCTCCGCAGCCAGTTTAGCCAACATGTCGCTGTGTGCACTTGCGTTGATTTCTTTACGCAATATTTTTTCAGCACCGGCAACAGCCAAGCTAGACACTTGCGAACGTAGGCCTTCTTTAGCACGATTGATCTCTTGCTCAATTTCAGCTTTTGCACCAGCAATGATGCGATCGCCTTCTGCCTTAGCCACGCTTTTTGCGTCTTCAACGATTTGTGAACCACGCTTCTCAGCTTGGCCTATGATTTCGCTGGCTTTTTGTTTGGCTTCATTCAAAGTGATTTCAGATTTTTTTGCAGCCACTTCCAACGCATTTCTGCCTTCAGACGCCGCAGCCAAACCATCAGCAATTTCCTTTTGGCGCGTTTCTATGGCTGATAACAGCGGCGGCCAAACGAACTTCACTGTGAACCAAATCAACACAGCAAATGCAATGGCTTGTGCGATAAGTGTAAAGTTAATATTCATTACTTACTCCAATATTTAAGTCGTTTAATTTGCGCCAGGCATGAGACTGCCTGCCGCCAAATTATTTAGGCTAATTACTTAGCAACTACGCTTAATAATGGGTTCGCGAATGCAAACATCATGGCTAGACCTACACCGATAATGAAAGAAGCATCGATCAAACCTAGAAGCAAGAATACTTTACCTTGCAATTGTGGAATCATTTCTGGTTGACGAGCAGCGCCTTCTAGAAAGCTAGCACACATAATACCAATACCGATACAAGCACCAGCAGCGCCTAAACCAATAATTAAACCAATACCAACGCCTGTGTAGGCTTGAATCATTGCTAAAGAATCCATTTTATTACCCTCTCTAAAATTAAACTTACAACTAAAAACTACTTATTAAAAAATAACACTACTTAAAAAAAACTAATGCGATTCATGCGCCATGGCTAAGTAAACGACCGTTAACATCATGAATATGAAGGCTTGCAATGCCACGATTAAGATGTGGAATATAGACCAGCCGGCGCCTAAAATAGCCCCGAATATGGTGCCAGATACACCGGTAGCCGCCCATAAGCCTAATAGCAAGAAAATAACCTCACCCGCGTACATATTACCGAACAGTCGCAATGAATGGGACAACGGTTTTGACACATACTCGATTAAGTTGAATAAGAAGTTGGCTGGCCAAACCCAGATTTTGCTACCAAACGGCGCGCAGAATAATTCGTGTACAAAACCACCTAAGCCCTTCACTTTAACCGAGAAGAATATCATCAATATCCAAACTGATAGGGCTAGCGCAAATGTAGTGTTGATGTCTGAAGTTGGAACGGCACGCCATTTAGCGTGCTCACCACCAAAGAAAGCCACGATGCTGGCAACCCAATCCACCGGCAAGAAATCCATGGAGTTCATGGCAAACACCCATAAGAATACCGTTAGCGCGGTTGGGGCAATAAAGCTATGACGGTTACCGTGGAATATGTTTTTGACTTGATCGTCTACGAAATTGAAAATCAGTTCAACAAAGGCTTGGCCCTTTCTAGGCACGCCGGCCGTAGCTTTGCGCGCCACCAACCAGATCAAACCCATGACAATTAAACCCAATGCTACAGACATCACAAAGGTGTCAACGTGCAAAGTCCAAAACCCAGCACCTTCACTCACAGGGTGTGCGTTAAAACTTAAATGGTGCTCTATGTATCCAGATGGGGTAAGTCCGTGTTCTGCACTGTTTGCGTGTTCTGTAGCCATAATCCGATATTTACTTTAACTAAATGGGTTTAAATTTAAACGTTTAATCTACTCAGTGCTGCGCCCGAAAATAGCGCGGCAGCTGCCAATCCAGCAATCAGCGCAAATGGCACCAACTGCCCGTACACATTAAAAATGATTGCCAACAAAACGACAATCACTAAAATTTTTACCGCTTCCGCTTTTAATAAATTTAATAAAATGGCGGTTGGATCTTCACTGCGAGCTTGCCTGCTAGCAATCTTACTGGCGATCATGGCACCGATGATGACCGATGCGCCGCCCAATAATGCCGACATGCCGCCGTGTAATCCCGTTATAACTAGTGCAACTAGCGCAACCGCAATCGTGGCGATCAGCTGAACCTTAAGCATTTTACTAAACACATCGGCTGTAATGGCTGCTGACAAGACTTAAACCCGGTTAATTGATTGCTTTTATGTTGCTACCTAAACGATTTTTGGCTGCATCGTTTAGTAAAGACCGCGATTCTGAATTAATAGCGGATTTTAGTCAAGAACTTACTATAAGCAAAAAGAAACACTTAGCGCATCATTTTGCTAATAATTTCATCCAATTGATCGAGATTAGCGTAGTTAATTTTCAATGTGCCTGAGCCATTAGCAGCGGCCTTTATCGTTATGCTTGCGCCTAATTTTTCACTTAATGCTTGTTCTAGGCTTAAAACGTCACGATTTTGTTTGGTTTTATGACTTACTTTTTGACCGGCACTTGGCTTGTTTGTAGCTTCGTCAGCTTGGTGTTTTTTAACTAAAGTCTCGGCATCACGCACTGAAAAATTATTTTGCACAATTTGCTCAGCCAGCATTACTTGCTGCGCCCCAGACAAACCAATTAAAGTGCGGGCATGGCCCATGTCTATTTTTCCGTGCATGAGCATGTCTTGCACCGGCGCAGACAAGCTTAACAAACGCAATAGATTAGACACGGCCACACGCGAGCGACCAACCGCCAAAGCCGCTTTCTCATGAGTCATGTCAAATTCATCTATCAGGCGTTTAATGCCTTGTGCTTCCTCTAGGGGATTAAGATTTTCCCT
Source organism: uncultured Methylotenera sp. (assembly GCA_937957775.1). Lineage (GTDB taxonomy): Bacteria > Pseudomonadota > Gammaproteobacteria > Burkholderiales > Methylophilaceae > Methylotenera. The sequence continues at coordinate 7,091 of CALFXV010000058.1, forward strand.
TTGTATGTTCTCAATCAATGCCATGGCCAAGGCGGATTCGTCGGCAATTTCACGCACTAAAACCGGCACCTCTTCTAGGCCAGCCATCTGACTTGCGCGCCAACGCCGTTCACCGGCAATAATTTCATAACGCTCGTCATCAATGTGACGCACCAATATAGGCTGCATAATGCCTTGGCTTTTTATCGAGTCGGCCAATGTTTGCAGTGCGGCATCGTCCATGTAGCTGCGCGGCTGGTATTTGCCCGGTTGCAACTGCTCTACTTTTAATACTAGCAAGGAATCGGCCTCACCCACCGAACCCATGTCGCCCGCCAACAGCGAATCCAAGCCGCGTCCCAATCCTCTATTTAAGCCTTTTACTTTAACCATGTTTTTTCTCTTTACGATTGATGTCTTTTTCACTGACTTCTTTTGCCAACTCTAAATATGCCTGCGCACCCTTGGAATTTTTATCGTAGGTTAAGACCGGCATGCCGTAACTTGGGGCCTCGGCCAAACGAATATTGCGAGGAATAATGGTTTTATAAACTTTATCGCCAAAGTGACTTATTAATTGCGCGGACACTTGCTGAGCCAACATATTGCGATTATCAAATAGGGTGCGCAACAAACCTTCAATTTCCAGTGTAGGATTCAATCGCGCCCGTACTTTTTTAATGGTGTTCACTAAGTCCGATAAACCTTCTAAGGCATAGTATTCACATTGCATGGGAATCAACACTGCATTGGACGCGGTTAAGGCATTGACCGTGACCAAATTGAGCGCAGGCGGGCAATCTAGCAATATGAAATCGTAGGCTTTCGCCCCCTCGCTATTAAGCAATTTGGCTATGGCCACTTTTAGGCGGTTTTCCCTAGCCAGCTCATTGACCAATTCGACTTCCGCCCCAGCTAAATCTCTGTTGGCTGGGGCAACATCAAATCCACCTTTAGCGCTACTGACTATCACTTCTTGCAGGGATTTATCGCCAATTAATACGTGGTATATGCTGTGCTTAAGAAACGCTTTATCGATGCCACTGCCGGTACTGGCATTGCCTTGCGGATCCAAATCTATCAACAATACCGCTTTACCTAAATTGGCTAGACTGGCAGCCAGATTAACACTGGTGGTGGTCTTGCCAACGCCGCCTTTTTGATTGGTGATAGCTAAAATTTTCATGGGGATGTAATTTTTAATTTTATTTTAAGTTTAAAAAAACAAGATGCCGCTCAGCATCCAAACCAGCTACCTTTAACACTTCAATTTTGACTAGCGCCACGCCATCTTGCTCATCAGCCATGCATTGAAATTGCTGCGCGGCCAACTCCTGCTGCGGCAACACGCCTTTCATGGCTAACCAAAGGCCGGTTTTTGCCAATAAATGCCTGCTTAGTTTAACAAATAGCGCCAGCTCGGAAAATGCGCGAGAAATAATCACATCAAAACCCGAACCGTTATTTATGCCATCTGGTTTTAAGGCCTCAACTCGACCGCTGGCCACATGAAAATTGTGCAAGGCCAATTCACCTTTTACCTGACGCATGAAACTGGCCTTCTTTTGCACCGAGTCTATGGCGGTCACTTGCAACTCTGGCAAGCATATAGCCAAAGGTATGCTAGGCAAACCGGCCCCAGCACCGACATCCAGCAAACTTTTTGCTGACAAAGCCTGCACGTGTGGCAACACACTTAAACTGTCTAATAGATGCAAGCTTACCATGTCCAATGGATCGCGGATGGCCGTTAAATTGTGTACTTTGTTCCACTTAACTATCAGTGATAAATAAGCCAGCAATTTGGCCTGCTTATCGGCACTGACCTGCAACTGCATGGCCAGCAAACCCGCCTCTAATTTAGCGGCCAACTGCGCCTGCAAGGTCATGCCAAGCGCTCTACTTTTTTAGCGCGAGATTGGCGCTTTAAGTAAACCAGCAACAATGAAATAGCGGCTGGGGTAATGCCAGAAATTCGGCTGGCTTGGCCTATGGTTTCAGGTTTTTGTGCGTTCAATTTTTGTTGCGCTTCTATAGGCAGTCCGTGTATTTCACGGTAGTCCAAATCACTCGGTAAGGCGGTGTTTTCTTGACCGCGGCTACGCTCCACCTCATCGGTTTGTCGGTCTATATAGCCTTGGTATTTAGCCGCAATTTCAACTTGCTCACGCACCGCCGGCTCTACCTCGCCTAAGCCATTTTCACTTAAGGACAAAACATCGGCGTAACTGACTTCCGGCCTGCGCAGCAACTCAAACAAACTGTATTCGTGCTCCAAAGGCTTACCGAACAATGCCGTCATTTTTTCTGGTGTGATGTTTGCCGGCTGCACAAAGGTTTTTTTAAGGCGCTCTTGTTCTCGGCTCACTGCTTCTAATTTTGTACTGAAGGCAGCCCAACGCTCGTCGTCTACCAAACCTAATTGGCGGCCGATTTCCGTTAAACGCATATCAGCATTGTCTTCTCTTAACTGCAAGCGGTATTCGGCTCGGCTGGTAAACATACGGTAGGGCTCGGTCACGCCACGAGTGATTAAATCATCCACCAAAACGCCAAGATACGCCTCATCACGTGCCGGGCACCAGGCTTCTTTACCTTGCACATACAAAGCCGCATTGGCGCCGGCTAACAAACCCTGGGCTGCGGCTTCTTCGTATCCGGTTGTGCCATTTATTTGGCCAGCAAAAAACAAACCGGCCACGGCCTTGGTTTCGAGTGATCTTTTTAAACCACGCGGATCGTAATAATCGTATTCGATGGCATACCCAGGTCGCAATATGTGCGCTTGCTCCAAGCCCTTGACCGATCTCACCAAGGCTAATTGGATATCAAATGGCAAACTGGTGGAAATCCCATTTGGGTAAACCTCGTTGGTGTTTAAGCCCTCCGGTTCCAGGAAAATTTGGTGCGACTCTTTGTCGGCGAATCGGTGTATTTTATCCTCGACACTAGGGCAATAACGGGGGCCGACGCCTTCTATGACGCCGGTATACATAGGCGATCTATCCAAACCGCTGCGTATAATATCGTGCGTGCGCTCGTTGGTGTGGGTAATCCAACAGGGCATTTGCGCCGGGTGTTGGGCGGCGTTGCCTAAAAACGAAAACACCGGCACCGGGTCATCGCCAGGCTGTATGGTCATGACGGAATAATCTATGGTTCGACCGTCAATTCTTGGTGGCGTGCCGGTTTTCAAACGGCCAGCCGGCAAACCAATTTCACGTAAACGCGCAGCCAAGGAAATGGCCGGCGGATCGCCAGCACGCCCAGCACTGTAACTTTTCATGCCAACGTGTACCAAGCCGCCCAAGAAGGTACCGGCAGTTAGCACAACGGCCTTCGATTTAAAACGTAAGCCTATCTGCGTGACCACGCCTACAGCCCGATCGCCTTCTAAAATAATGTCGTCAACGGCTTGTTGAAATAGCCAAAGATTGGGTTGATTTTCCAAACGACGACGAATGGCGGCCTTATATAAAACGCGATCAGCCTGTGCCCGCGTTGCTCTAACCGCAGGCCCTTTACTGGAATTTAAGATACGAAACTGTATGCCACCTTCATCGGTAGCCGCAGCCATGGCGCCACCGAGCGCATCGATTTCTTTAACCAGATGGCCTTTACCTATGCCGCCTATACTTGGGTTGCATGACATTTGCCCCAAGGTTTCAATATTGTGCGTAAGCAATAGGGTTTTCTGCCCCATGCGCGCGCTGGCCAGCGCAGCTTCGGTGCCAGCATGGCCACCGCCTACAACAATCACATCAAAATTATCCGGGTAATTCATTAAATTTTTAAATCTTTCAATGGCTTAGTAAGTTTCTCAGCTCAAGCACAAGCGGGCTTACACAAAGGCTAGATTTTACTTTAATAGCCGCCAATAGTCATGTAAAAGCGCTTTTTTACGCGAGTAAGCAACAGCTGATTTTAAAAAAACGTCTGTTTACAGCTATGTCATAATTCATTAACTAGACTGAGTGATAATGTGGGTGTGAAAAAATCTAAAGCAAATTGCTTCAATCTGCTTTATCATGTCAGGTGGAACTGTATAGTTTAGCAAGATCACTTTTATTAATTAAGACGGAGTACCAAATGAAACAATTAAATATTCTTTTAGTAGCATTGCTTGGCCTTACTGCAGTTTCTGCACAAGCCAGCGTTGCCAATGCAGAAAAATTAATTATGATTTACACTACCCAAGCTAAAGCGGCCAACCCAGAATACACAGGCCCAACAGTAGCAGATGGTAAATTCTTTTTTAACCGTAAAGTTAAATTGGGCAACGGCAAAGAAATGGCTTGCGCATCTTGCCATACAGCGAATCCAGCAGACAACGGTAAACACGTTGCCACACGCAAAGTAATTCAACCCTTATCACCGGCCGTCAATGCCAAACGTTTTGCTGACTTCGAAAAAGTTGAAGCCAAATTCACACAACATTGCACGGACATTATCGGCAGCGACTGTACGCCAGCTGAAAAAGCCAGCTACATCACCTACGTATTAACTGAAAAAACACCAAGCGCCAAGAAATAAGCTTAGTTTTTTCGGGCCTGATTTAGGCCAACAAAAAAGCAGTGTTTCACGTGAAACACTGCTTTTTTTACGTCCCAACTCGCTGCAATCTAGCCCTTAAGGCTTACTTGCCGATACAAAACTTGCTGAATATTTCACCTAACAAATCATCCGGCGTAAATTCGCCAGTGATGCTAGCAAGCGCATGCTGCGCCAAGCTTAACTCTTCGGCCAACAATTCGGCCGCAGCCAATTGAGCGCTCGCCGCATGCAAATGGCTTTTTACTTTAAGCAACGCATCCAAATGCCGCGCCCTGGCCATAAAAATGCCTTCCGAATTATTTTGATACCCGGCTAATGCCAATAAGTGGCTTTTTAGTAAATCCATACCGGCGCCGGTCTTAGCCGACAAATAGACGTGCACGGCGCCATCCACTTGCTTAGCTAGGGGCGGCTCTTGGGCCACGTCAATCTTGTTGTGCACCCATATTTTATGAATTTCCTGCGGCAATCGCGCTAAAATCGATTTTTCCGTTTCGGTAATACCATGAGCTGCATCAACTAATAATAATGCGATATTCGCGCTTTCTGCAGCCCGCCATGTTCGAGCGATACCGAATTTTTCTACTTCATCGTCGGTGTCACGAAGACCCGCTGTGTCTATGACATGCAAGGGCACACCGTTTATTTGTATGGCATTTTTTATGGTGTCGCGGGTGGTGCCGGCAATAGAAGTAACAATAGCGATGTCTTCGCCTGCCAATTGATTCATCAAACTGGATTTACCCACATTGGGCTGACCAACCAAAACCACGTTTATGCCTTCACGCAATAAACTGCCTTGTTTGGCTTTAGCAAACACCGTGTCCAGTTCCGCTGTGATGGCAGCCAATTTATCTTTTACGCGCCCCTGGCTAATGAAATCAATTTCTTCTTCGGGAAAATCCAAGCAGGCTTCTACGAACATTCTTAAATCAATCAGCTTTAACAACAAAGCATTGATGCTCATGGAAAACTCGCCCGACAGTGAGCGCACCGCACTTTTTGCGGCCTCACTGGTGGCCGCATTAATCAGGTCAGCTACCGCCTCGGCCTGCGCCAGATCCATTTTGTCGTTTAAATAAGCGCGACGGGTAAATTCTCCTGGTTCAGCTTGCCTTGCACCTAATGCAATGCAGCGGGCCAACAAAATTTGCATGAGCGCCGTGCCGCCGTGCGCCTGCAATTCAAGCACGTCTTCACCGGTATAGGAATGTGGGTTGGCATAGAAAATAGCGATGCCACGATCGATTAACTCGCCGTTGTCCTGACGAAAATTCAGGTAAGCGGCGTGGCGCGTGGCAGGACATTGCCCCAGCACCCCTTGGGCAATAATGGCCGCATTGGGGCCAGAAACCCTAACCACACCAATGCCGCCCGCGCCACTGGCCGTGGCGATGGCAGCGATGGTATCGGATGACTTAGTGCTTGCCACCTGATTTTTTTAACAGGGCAGCGGCATGGATAGACTTGTTGACATACCATTGTTGCCATATGGAGATTATGTTGTTCACTACCCAATACAAGACCAAGCCGGCAGGAAAGAAGAAGAAGAACACACTGAATACCACCGGCATCCAAGTCATGACCTTGGCTTGAATTGGGTCGGTAGGCTTAGGGTTAAGCTTGGTTTGTATGATCATGGACAGGCCCATGATTATCGGCAATATATAGTAGGGGTCCACTGCGGAAAGATCTTGTATCCAACCAAAGAATGGCGCATGGCGTAACTCCACCGACCCCAATAACATCCAATACAGTGAAATAAACACCGGAATTTGTATCAATATGGGCAAACAACCGCTCATAGGGTTAATTTTTTCGGTACGGTAAATGTCCATCAGGGCCATTTGCATTTTTTGCCTGTCGTCACCAAACTTTTGTTTTAAGGCTTCTAAGCGCGGTGCCAATTCACGCATTTGCGCCATGGAGCGGTAACTCTTAGCCGACAAGGGGTAAAAAGCCGCTTTAATTAACAAGGTTAATAAAATGATGGCCACGCCCCAGTTATTTACTATGGCGTGTATTTTTGCCAATACCCAAAATAATGGGGCGGCCACAATAGTCAACCTGCCGTAATCGACTGTGTACTCAAGGCCTGGAGCAGCGGCAATTAAATCATCTTTGCTCTGTGGTCCGGAGAAGAGTTTGGCTGGCACAGTTAAACTGGCCCCAGGCGCAATGGTTTCTAATGCGCTTTTTGTGCCAATTCTGTACATGTGCTCATTTAGTTTTTCCGTATAAAACTCGCGGGCCAAGCCTTCTTTTGGTATCCAGGCGCTAACGAAATAATGTTGTAGCAAGCCAACCCAACCGTCATTAGCACTAAGTTTAAGCGGCTCTTTTTCCATGTCCGAGAAAGACAGTTTCTTAAATTTTGTGGCATCCGTGTAATAGGAACCGCCGGTAAAGGTAGGCATTAAAGCCGACCCTTGGTTGGATTCATTATCATGGACGATTTGATAGTAAACCGTTGGCGCGATCGGCGCTGCCGTGTTGTTGTGTATTTCGTAATTCACGTCTATGGCGTACTTATGACGGTAAAAGGTGTAAATTTTATCTACATTGACGCCATTGCTTGCCCAACTTAAACGCACATCTAATTTATCTTGGCCATCTTGCAATTCATAACTGTTGGCAGTGCTACTAAACAAAGCATGATGGGTGGGTAAATCGGTGCCCAATAAACCCGATTGCGCTAAATATGTCATGGGTTGAGCGGCATCATCCAACAGCACAAAATTGTTTTTATCGTTATCTGCTGCGCGATGCTTAAGCAAGGTTAATTTGCGCAAATCACCACCGGTAGTCTCAATTTCAGCTTGATAAAGATCGGTTTTCACACTGATTCTTTGCGCCTGCTGCAGCTTGTAATCACCGGCCATGGAATCAATCGATGCGGCAGCTACTTGGTTTGCTTGTGCTGGGGTCGCATTTTGCACCGCCGCCTGTTGCACCTCAGCAACCGGGGCTTGTTGGCGTTGCCATGCATCCCATAGCATTAAAATCGACATTGAAAAAATGACAAATAAAACTAAACGTCTGGTATCCATGATTTTTAAGTTATCTTTAATAAAAGGTTAGTAAGGGTGTTGGCCACTTCGGGTTAAGGAATGGGATCGTGCCCACCAGCGTGCCATGGGTGACATCGAAGTATACGGCGCAAGGCATAATAACTGCCCATGATGGCGCCATGCCTATGTATGGCTTGCGTAGCGTACGCTGAACAGGTGGGATAAAAACGACATTGCTGTCCAAAAAAGGGGCTTAGCAATATTTGATAGCCTCGTATTACCCAGATTAATAGTTGCGCCATAATTTTCATTAGTGCTGGTTGCTACGCCTCATAGCCTTTGTCGTGGTTGATTTCCGCTCGTGCTAAGCGCTGATTTAATTTTACCACTAGCGCATTGAACTCCAGTTTAATTAACTGAAAATCGCGCTTATCGAACTTCTTTTGCACCCGTAAAATAATATCGGCTGCCGTAATTTCATGCTGTTGCAAGCGAAAAAGTTCGCGCAAAACGCGACGCATGTAATTTCTGCTGACGGCCAATTTGGCGGTTTTCTTACCGACCACCAAGCCTAAGCGTGGCCTTTGAAGTTCGTTGGTTTGATAATGCAGGGCCAGGTACTCTGTTGCAATACGTTTGCGGAAATTAAAAACGGATGAAAAATCATCCGTTTTAATTAATTTGGCTTCTTTAATGAGCCTGTAGCTTGGCATCATTACCTAAAATTGTTAAATTAAAATTTATCAGGTTAATGTGCGCTGTAAGATTAGTCCGAAGCGGACTAAAAATTACAGACCTAAACGTTTGCGACCCTTGGCGCGACGACGAGCAATAACAGCGCGGCCGCCTTTGGTAGCCATGCGAACTAGAAAACCGTGAGTGGTTGCACGACGTGTTTTGGATGGTTGATATGTACGTTTCATGTATTACTCCAACAAGCAAATAGCTATAAAGGGCGCTATTAGACACGATAAGCATCTATTTTGTCAACGTTTATTTAGTTTTGCCTAGTAAGTAAATGCCTGTGGATAAGTTTGACTAAACAGGCTAAAATGCCATCCTGGGCTGATTAAAAATAAATAATAAAATTCATAGCCAATAATTCAATAATTAGTAAAACAAAACAAGCACTTAGAAGCGCTTGCCTGGTTAATAAACGAAAGTAAATAACAATAGAAGATGCAAAATTTCTGGCCTACTTGTCTGAGCCGTTTTGAACAAGAGTTGTCTAAGCAACAATTCAACACTTGGATCAAACCGCTCTTTGCCGAAGTCAATGGCAATGTACTGAGATTGGTTGCGCCTAATCGCTTTGTTTTACAGTGGGTAAAAGATCGGTTTAATAAAAAAATTGAACAATTTGCGCGTGAGTTGCAATTAAACGACATACAAATCGATTTTGTAATTGCAAACATTGAGCCCGAACAAGAAGACAAAGCGGCAGAAAAACTAAGCGCCAAAATCCAAACTGAGTTGACTAAGATGGCTGCCAGTCCAGCTGTGGCTAAGCCCGTTGGCAAAAAGACCGTGGAGGTCACCAAAGTTGTTTCCGGTTTAAACAGTGCGTTTAATTTCGAAAATTACGTTACCGGTCGGGCCAATCAGTTAGCCCGTGCTGCCGCCATACAGGTAGCAGAGAATCCTGGTGCGGCTTATAACCCATTATTCATATACGGTGGCGTGGGCTTGGGGAAAACCCATTTACTGCAAGCCATAGGCAATGAGTTAAAAAAACACAAACCGGATGCCAAAATTCGTTACCTGCATGCTGAGCGCTATGTAAGTGATGTGGTTAAGGCTTACGAAAATAAAGCCTTTGATGAATTTAAACGGCAATACCATTCTTTAGACTTGCTGTTAATTGACGACATCCAGTTTTTTGCTAAAAAAACCCGTACACAAGAAGAGTTCTTTTATGCCTTCAATTCCTTGATTGAAGCAAAAAAACAAATTGTCATCACCTGCGACACCTACCCTAAAGAAATCATGGATGTGGATGAGCGCCTAAGAACACGATTTAGTTGGGGTTTAACCGTAGCAGTGGAACCACCGGAATTGGAAATGCGCGTGGCTATTTTGATAAAAAAAGCGGAAGCGGTTAATTTAAACTTGCCGGAGGAAGTGGCCTTCTTTATAGCTAAACAAATACGCTCCAGCGTTCGAGAATTGGAAGGCGCGTTAAATCGTATTATTGCTATGGCAAAATTTACCGGCAATGCCATAGACGTGCATTTAGCAAAAGATGCACTTCGTGATTTAATAGCAGTACGCGGTCGTCAGGTAACCATGGAAAATATCCAAAAAACCGTAGCCGATTACTACAAAATAAAAGTGGCTGAAATGTACAGCAAGAAACGCACGCGTAATTTTGCCCGGCCTAGGCAAATAGCCATGGCTTTATCACGTGAACTCACCAATCACAGCTTTCCTGAAATAGGTGAGGCATTTGGTGGTCGTCACCACACAACCGTTATGCATGCGTGCGATGAAATTGATTTACTAAGAAAAAATGACCCGTCTTTTACGCGAGATATTGGTTTTTTAATCCAAGTAATCCGCGATTAAGGACTAGATAGGCTATGAATTATCTGTGGGTGAATTGCGGATAAAGACTTTAATTTGTTAAAGCTAATTTTTAATCAACAAATTGCCCACAGTAGAATATGCACAAATTAAGGTGGTTTTGATGTAATTAAACTATTGATTTATTAAACAAATAAACCGTTATCCACAAAATACTGCACCCTTATTATTGT
>CALFXV010000059.1 GCA_937957775.1 uncultured Methylotenera sp.
TACTTGGTGGCGCGTTACGGGGATTTTGTACGTTATAAACCGCCTCTAAACAAAACCACCTCTTTGCTTTGGTTGGGGCCGTTCGCCCTGTTATTTTTAGGCGGCATAGGCTTGGTAGTGATGCTGCGCCGTCGCCAAGCCATGCAAGCGGAGTTGCCCTTGACGGCAGCCGAGACTCGCCAAATCAACGAATTGTTAAAGTAAGCTATCGGAATCATTTTAAGGAATAAGCATGTTGGCATTTTTGCTCTTGGTGTTGGTGTTGCTAGTGGTGGTGGTAGGCGTCATGGTGCGGCCGTTGTTTTGGCCGAATGCCCGCGTGAACACGGACGCCAATCAAGAAAAGCGGGCAGTTTACCGCCAACAATTTGATGAATTAATCCAAGACAAAAACAACGGCATGTTGGATGGCCTGCAATACGATTTAGCCAAAACCGAATTGGAGCGACGCATGTTAAGCGAGTTGGCCGAGACCAACAGCGTGGCAATTAAGCCTAAAGCCGACCGTAAGTTGGCCTTCTCATTAATCTTTATTGTGCCTATCGCCGCCATTTACCTGTATTTGGTCATAGGCCGGCCGATTGCCATCGTTTTCCCTGATATGCAGGCGGCCATGGTTCAGGCCTCGGCCATCAGAGGCACCGTCAGTTTAGCGCCGGCCTTGTTAAAAAAAGCCGATCCGGGCGCCAGCGTGTTTATCTACGTGCGCGCTAAACAAGGCCCGGTCATGCCTTTAGCCATTGTGCGGACCACGGTCAGCGCTTTGCCGTATGCCTACCAGTTGGACGACAGCGTCAGTGTCATGGCCGATTTAAAATTGTCGCAAGCCGGTGAAGTGGTGGTCGTGGCGCGCGTATCTAAAACGGGCGATGCGAAATCACAAAAAGGCGACTTGCAAGGCTTGTCGGGCACGGTGACGCCGGGCACCGATAAAGTCGATGTAGAAATAAACGCGGTCTTGCCCTAATAGGCTAGGCATTAGAAAAGGCTGTCAGCTCACGCTGCCAGCCTTTTGTTTTTGTGGCTACAAAACTTGCTTAGTTATTCAAAAACACCCGCACATTGCGTGGGTAAATAAACACATTTTGCCCTTGGCTGATGGCCAGTTCGCGGAAGCGCTCTTGGGTTAATTCCGCTTCAATTAAATCTTTCTCACCGCCGCGTTGCAACTCCACGCGCACCAAGGGGCCGATCGCATGCACGTAGCTCACCACGGCGGCAAAGCCGGCTTGATTTTTACGTGCCTGTTTGTCTATCTCGATGTCGTGTGGGCGAACAAAAGCCAGCCCTTCGCTGTTTTGCGTGGTCTGATGGTTGGCAAGCTTAAGTTCTAAGTCACCAATTTTGGCCTCGCCTTCGTGCACATGGCTGCTAAATTGATTCACGTTACCTAAAAACTGGTAGACAAAAGGCGACACCGGGTTGTCGTAGACATCTTGCGGCGAACCCACTTGCTCAATCTTGCCTTTGTTAATCACGACTACTCGGTCTGCCACTTCCAAGGCTTCTTCTTGATCGTGCGTCACGAAAATGCTGGTGATGTGCAGTTCGTCATGCAAGCGGCGTAACCAACGGCGTAATTCCTTGCGTACTTTGGCATCCAGAGCGCCAAACGGCTCATCCAATAACAACACCTTAGGTTCCACTGCTAGTGCACGCGCCAAGGCGATGCGTTGACGTTGTCCGCCAGACAATTGCGGTGGGTAGCGGTCTGCCAACCAATCCAACTGCACCAATTCCAATAGCTCGTGCACACGTCGTTTAATTTCCGCGTCCGAGGGTCGGGTTTCTTTTGGGCGCACCCTTAAGCCAAAGGCGACGTTTTCAAAGACCGTCATGTGCCTAAATAAGGCGTAATGCTGAAACACGAAGCCCACTTCGCGTTCACGCACTTCGCGTGCGGTGGCATCGGCACCGTAAAAAAGTATGCTGCCGGCATCCGGTGTTTCTAGGCCGGCGATGATGCGCAACAAGGTGGTTTTGCCGCAACCGGATGGGCCAAGCAAAGCAACCAATTCGCCACTGGGCACATCCAGGCTAACGTCGTTTAATGCGCTAAAGCTGCCAAAGTTTTTTCGAATATTTCTGACTTCTATGCTCATGGGTTTATTCCAATTAATGAATGAGTGTCTAGCTAAAATTTTGTTCGTTATGCATTGCGCTGCGTGCCGATTGCCATTCGACTAAGGATTTTAAGACCAAGGTCACCAAGGCTAATATGGCCAATAGCGAAGCCACGGCGAAAGCCGCTGCGTAGTTGTATTCGTTGTATAAAATTTCCACGTGCAAGGGCATGGTGTTGGTCATGCCGCGAATGTGGCCAGATACCACCGACACGGCGCCAAATTCACCCATGGCCCGGGCATTGGTTAATATCACGCCGTAGAGCAAGCCCCATTTCACATTGGGTAAGGTGATGCGCCATAGTATTTGCCAGCCCGATGCGCCCAATACCAAACCGGCTTCTTCCTCTTCTTTGCCTTGTGCTTGCATCAGGGGAATCAATTCACGCGCCACAAACGGGAAGGTGACAAAGATGGTGGCCAAGACGATGCCGGGAATGGCGAAGATGACCTTGATGTCGTTGTCTATTAATGACGAGCCCACCCAGCCTTGCAAGCCGAATATCAATACGTAAATTAAGCCGGCAATCACCGGCGATACAGCAAAGGGCAGGTCAATCAAGGTAATCAGTATGCTTTTGCCTCTAAATTCAAATTTGGCGATGGCCCAAGCGGCCGCTACGCCAAAGACTAAGTTAAGTGGCACGGCGATGCTGGCGGCAATCAAGGTCAGCTTGATTGATGACAGGGCGTCGGGGTCGATTAAGGCGGCCAAATAGGCATCGAAGCCTTTGCGCAAGCCTTCGGTAAACACCGCCACTAAAGGCACAATTAAAAATAGGGTTAAAAATGCCAACATGATGGCAATAAACGACCAGCGTACCCAAAGCGATTCTGAGGTGGCGCGACTGCGGGCCACTTTGGCTTGGTAGCTGCTGTATTGGGACGGGGCTTTAATGGACATAAATTTACCTAATTTAATGTGCGGATAAGCCTAAAGGGCTGAACCGTTGCGACGACTTAACCACCACTGCAGTACGTTGATGGCAAACAGCAGAATGAATGAGATAAGCAGCATGACCACCGCCACTGCGGTGGCGCCAGCGTAATCGTATTGCTCTAATTTAGTGATGATGATTAAGGGGGTGATTTCTGACACCATGGGCATGTTGCCGGCAATAAAAATCACCGAGCCGTATTCGCCTATCGCCCGCGCAAAAGCCAAGGCAAAGCCAGTAAGCAGGGCTGGCCAAACCGCCGGAAAAATGATTTTATAAAAAGTTTGCCAACGGTTTGCCCCCAAACTGGCGGCCGCTTCTTCGGTTTCTGCCTCCAGATCTTCCAGCACCGGTTGCACGGTACGCACCACAAAAGGCAGGCCGATAAAAGTCAAGGCCACCACCACGCCCAGCGGGGTGAAAGCCACTTTTATGCCGTGCGGCTCTAACCATGAACCTATCCAACCGTTGTTGGAATACACCGCTGTCAAAGCAATGCCGGCCACCGCGGTGGGCAGGGCAAAGGGTAAATCTACTAGGGCATCAATGATCTTTTTGCCAGGAAAAGTGTAACGCACCAGCACCCAAGCAGTGAGCAAGCCAAACACGGCGTTGATTAAAGCCGCAATAAATGAGGCGCCAAAGGTTAGCTTGTAAGAAGCCACCACACGTGGCGTGCTGACCACTGCCCAAAACTCATTTAAGCTTAATTCCGTGGTTTTGATAAAGGCCGCCGATAGCGGGATTAGCACGATTAAGCTGAGATAAAAGATCGTGTAACCAAGAGATAGATTGAATCCTGGTAGTACATTTTTCCTTGTGGTCATGCTGTTTCCTATTTGTAGTGGCTGCCGTAATCAATAAAAACGACAGCCCCCATAGCTTTAATGAATGGTTTATAAATTGTTACTTTTGGTAGATCTGATCAAATGTACCGCCATCAGAGAAGTGGGTTTTTTGGGCTTTCTGCCAACCGCCAAACTCTTGATCAATTTGCACTAATTTCACTTTAGGGAATTGTGCTTCGTATTTTTTGGCCACCGATGCTAAGGTTGGGCGGTAGTAATTTTTTGCCGCTATTTCTTGGCCTTCCTCGGTATACAGGTGCTCTAAATAGGCTTTAGCAACGGCCTCGGTGCCGTGTTTTTTGGCAAATTTATCCACTACCGTAACAGGCGGTTCAGCCAATATGGATAGGGAAGGCACAACAATTTCAAATTTGCCTACGCCTAATTCCTTTTGTGCTAGGAAAGCTTCGTTTTCCCATGCAAGCAACACGTCACCAATGCCGCGCTCAACAAAAGTGGTGGTGGATCCACGAGCGCCGGTATCCAATACGGGCACGTTTTTAAAGAGCTTGCTGACGAATTCTTTGGTTTTCGCTTCGTCACCGCCGTTTTGTTTTTTTGCATAGGCCCAAGCTGCTAAATAATTCCAGCGAGCGCCACCCGATGTTTTTGGATT
>CALFXV010000060.1 GCA_937957775.1 uncultured Methylotenera sp.
ATTCGGGTGGCAATTCGGGTGGCAATTCGGGTGGCAATTCGGGTGGCAATTCGGGTGGCAATTCGGGCGGCAGCTCACCACCACCCATCACTGTTGTGCCAGACAATACTACCCCTCCTGCAAATAGCGGATCGTCATTAGGTGCAATATCCTTAGGCTCTTTGATGCAAGGTTTATTTGGTAGTACTAACCCACAGAAGTCTTTACCAAGCTTAGTCGGTGAGAGAGCGCCATTAGGTATAGCCGTGGTCGATGTGGGTGCCATTCAAGCAGACTGTCCATCGGCTACGGCAAGCACCAAGCAATTTGAGTGTTGAGCAAAATAATGAAGAAAATTAAGGTTTTGGCATGAGTATTATCAGTCAATCGCGTTTAGAGCTATTTCCGTACTACAAGCCTGGAGATAGCCTACGATTAAAACAACTCGATAAAAAATGGGTAAAGTTCTTTTGGATTTTCTTATTTATTGCGCTATTGTTCCATGGGATGTTTTTTGTAGGCAACCTAATTAGACGCTTAAACATACTGGACACAACACCACCGCCACTTACAATTGAGATTGTGGCGCCAAGAGGTAGCGCACCAGATGCAGGAGAAGAAAAAAAGCCGGAGCCACCGCAACCTGAGCAAAAAGAAAAAGTGGCGCCTAAACCATTAAAAAAATCGGATGATCCGAATAGCCCAATAGAAAAAGCACAGCCAACGCCAAAAATAGCCGAGCCCATAAAAAACGAAGAAAAGCCGGTACCACCAGCAAAAAAAGAAGAGGCCCCTAAGCCAGAAGAAAAACCCACGCCACCGTCTATTCCAGAAAAATCAGTGGAGAAAAGTGCGCCAACCGTAGACGCTGATAAATACGCAGACTACTTAAAAAATCCCAAACCCGCTTACCCCATGGGGCCCTACAGAGAAGGCATAGAAGGCACAGTATGGCTGCGTGTACAAGTGTTAGAGGATGGCACGGTTGGATCGGTAGAGTTAGCGCAGACCAGTGGTAACGACGAGCTAGATCAGTCTGCATTAAACACCGTTAAAAAGTGGCGTTTCAAACCTGCAGTTCAAGGCGGACAAGCATCCACGCAGTTTATCCGCATTCCAATTACATTTAAACTTCAACGTTAAGAAAGGCAATTTATGCAATTTACAATCGTTAATCTAGTCCTCGGCATCCTTATCCTTTTGTCTGTGTATGTTTGGGGCGTCAGCCTTTGGAAAATATGGCAATTAAGAGGGGTGAAGAAAAACGCAGACGAGTTTGAAAGAACTTTTTGGGATGCAAAAGATTTCTATGTGGGTGAGCAGGTTGCAGAAGATAGCAACAGTTTAAACGCACAACTTGCGCGTGTGGGCTATTCAGAATTAAAAGCTTATATGGAACACCCTGAAGGCTTGAAGTTTGTTGGAGAACCGCGTGATGTTATTCAGTTTGCGCTTTATCGCACAAAAGCCAGAATCTCCCAGCAACTTGAACGCGGCTTGGCTTTCTTGGGAACCATAGGCGCGCTTTCACCGTTTATTGGTTTGTTTGGAACGGTCTGGGGCATTATGCACGCCTTAACTGCGATTGCAGCGACAGGCAAAGCCAGCATTGATGTGGTTGCAGGACCAATCGGCGAGGCGTTGATAGCAACTGGTATTGGTATTGCTACAGCGGTTCCAGCGGTTTTCTTTTATAACTATTTAGTTCGAAAACTGAAAATGCAGTCTGTTGAAATGGACACTTTCATTGAGGCCTTTTTAAGGTTGGCTTCAATCAATGCAAAAACCAAAAAATAAATAGGGAAAATACCATGCAAGTTAATCGTGGCGATGGATCAGATGTGCTATTTACCGAGATCAATGTAACGCCTTTGGTGGATGTTATGTTGGTGCTGATGGTAGTTTTTATTATTACGGCACCGCTTATCGTGCCGCAAAACATGAAAGTTAATTTGCCAAAAACTGAATCCAGTAAATTGGAAAGCAAAATTAAAGATGGCCAATTAGTAATCAATCAAGACGGCACTTTGCTATTTGAGGATAAGCCTATTCTTGATGATGCGTTGGGTCGTGTGTTGAGGGAGCGTTCATCGGATGCAAAATTTCAGCTACAAATTTTTGCTGATAAAGTTGTGCCATACGGCCGCGTGGCTGAAATGATGGGCTTGTCGCAGGCAGCCGGTGTGGTAAAGTTGTCTTTTGTAACCTTGCCTAAGCAGAAATAATAGTATGCCATTTCACCGTAAAGAGTTTGTTCATTTAGCTTGCTTGTTGTTTGTTGCTTCTAGTGACGCGCTAGCAGCTGGCGTCGATGCCGGTAGTCTCGATCAAGTGCTTAAAAAGCAAGTTGAAATTGAAAATAATGCCGCACCGGCTGAATCCTTGATTAAAAAAAGCGAACCGAAACCAACGGAGCCATCATCTAGCGACGTGCTGATCGATGTTAAGGGATTCAATGTCACTGGTATAAGCTTTATTACCAAGGAAGAGGCACAAGAAGCCTTGAGTTCATTTAAGAACGCCAGTTTAACCCTCAAACAAATTAACGAGGCCGGCAATGCCATCGTTAATCTGTATAAGAAAAAAGGCCGTATTGCCAGAGCTATTGTGCCACCTCAGCAAATTAAAGACGGCATAGTTGAGATTAAAATTATTGAAGGCAGGATAGGTTCAATCATTATTAATCCAGCGTTTGAACAAGACCCCCCAAGGCTCTCTAATAAAGTCATTAAAAGTTTTATATCGCACTACAACCAAGAAGGTGAGTTAATCAATTTAGATGGTTTGGAAAGAAGTATTTCATTAGTGAATGAAATACCCGGGGTGAACGCTGAAGTGACGTTAGCTGCGGGTCAAGATGATGGCAAGACTAATATTGAACTGAAAGTAGATGAACTGGCCAGAGTGCGTGGCAGTGTAGACATTACAAATTATGGTTCAGCCAGTACAGGTTACGAGCAAGCGGTCGCCAACATTAACCTAAACGATGTTTACGGCATAGGTGACTCGGGTAGCATTAACGTTATAAAGTCCCAAGGATCGGTGTTTGGACAGGTGCGTTATTTTGTGCCGGTGAAGGCGGATGGTTTAAGAGTCGGCTTGGGCGCATCAGCGGTATATTATGATACTTTGCAAAAATTTTCATCCACACTATCCAACGGTCAATCTCACACTTTGGGATTTTATTCAAGCTATGCTTTAGAGCGCAAAGCCCGTTCCAACAAAACCCTGAACTTCAATATTGAGCAGCGTGATTTTTTAAATTACACGGAAAGCGTACAAGCGAGCAAATACAATATAAAAAGTGCTTCCTTGGGCTTGCAGGGCAACCAATATTTGGGCGATACCATTTGGCTCTGGTCAGTCACTGGCCTATACGGACACTTAAGAATAGACGACCCCCTTCAATTGCAGTACGATCAATTGACAGCAAAAACATATGGGTATTACGGTAAAGTTTCATTTTTCAGTTTATTGACTAAGCCGCTGCCGATTGCAAAAACCAATATCACCCTGACACTGAACGGCCAGCTCGCGACAAAGAACTTAAATTCAGCGGAACAAATTTATCTTGGTGGACCTTACGGCGTTCGTGCCTATCCCATATCGCAGGGTGGGGGTTCGCAAGGGGTGACGGCATCAGCCGAAATTAACCACACTTTTGCCAACAACCTAGAGATAGGCGTATTTTTAGATGGCGCCTTAATCGAGCAATACGTTAATACTTACCAAGGCTGGCGTGGCTTAACCAATGCGGAAAATCGTTATGTTGTTAACGCTGCAGGCATAGACGCAAAGTACCGATATAAGAAAAAAGCTGAACTTTCCGGCATCTTGGCCGTGCCGCTAATGGACAACCCGCTCTATAACGCCACTGGCAAACAGCTCAACGTGGATAACAGAAATAGGGACGTGCAACTTTGGTTGAAAGGCAGTTATTTCTTCTAAGGTTAGGACTGCCAACTAGTTATCAGCAGTTAATCATTTTTTCTTGATTGGGCACTTAAGCTAGGAATAAAGACGCTAGCAGTAAGAAGACGGCTTATTTTGCATACGGATTAATCAAATCATCAATCAGCTTATGCAAGGCGGAGCGCATTTGCGTTTCACTGACTTCCATGAGCAGGCCGTCTTCCAAGGCATCTTGGGCGATTTGTTTGATTTCATCAAAATTTTCATTCATGACTTTTATTTTTTCTGTGCAGGCCACGATGCTGTCGTCGTCGCGCAACCACTTAGGCCAAGTGCTCTTAGACATGGTTAAGCCTTTCTAACTGCAGCAGCAATTTGGCCATGGCATGGCCGCGGTGACTGATGCGACTTTTGATTTCCAATGGCAATTCTGCCACGGTTTTACCGGTTTTGGCATCCAAGAAAAGCGGGTCGTAGCCAAAGCCATCTTGCCCACGAAATTCGCTCAATATTTCGCCTGCCCAGCGGCCTTCCGCAATCAAGGGTTCGGGGTCGTCCGCATGGCGCACCAAAACGATGACGCAGTAAAAATGTGCCTGCCGATTTTTTTCGGCAGCCAGCACGCTCAGCAATTTTTCGTTATTCGCTTGATCGGATTTTGGCTCGCCTGCATAGCGCGCGGAGAGTACGCCGGGTGCGCCTTGCAGCGCATCCACGCACAAGCCAGAATCGTCCGCCAAGGCCGGCAGGCCGGTTTGTCGGCTGGCATGGCGCGCTTTGGCCAAGGCATTTTCAATAAAGGTGCAATAGGGTTCCTCGCACTCGCTCACATTGAGTTCGGCTTGCGCGACGATGTCTATGTTGAGCGGCGCTAGCAAGTGGGCAATCTCGCGTAACTTGCCTTTGTTGCCAGATGCGATGACGAGTTTGTTAAACACCTAGCGCCTCTTTTTGCTTGGCCAGCAGTTGCTTGATGCCGTGTGAGGCCAAGTCCAGCATCGCATTCATGGCCTCGCGGCTAAACGGTTGGCCTTCTGCCGTGCCTTGCACTTCGACAAAGCCACCGTCGGCAGTCATCACCACGTTCATGTCGGTGTCGCAATCCGAATCCTCAATATAGTCTAAATCCAATACCGCTTGGCCTTGGTAGACGCCAACCGAAATGGCAGCCATGCCTTGGATGAGTGGGCTTTCGCTGATGGCGCCACTTTTTAATAAGGTAGCAATCGCATCGTGCAAGGCCACGTAAGCACCGGTGATGCTGGCCGTGCGGGTGCCGCCGTCAGCTTGGATGACGTCACAATCGATTTGTATGCTGCGTTCGCCTAATTTTTCTAAATCAATAATGGCTCTGAGTGAACGGCCAATTAAACGTTGAATTTCTTGGGTGCGACCAGACTGTTTGCCCTTGGCGGCTTCCCTGTCCATGCGGCTACCGGTAGAGCGAGGCAGCATGCCGTATTCAGCCGTGACCCAACCTTGGCCTTTGCCCTTGAGGAAGCCAGGCACGCGCTCTTCCAAGCTGGCCGTGCACAGCACATGGGTGTCACCAAATTTAACCAACACCGAGCCTTCGGCGTGTTTGGTGTAATGGCGAATAATGGTGACATCGCGTAATTGATTGTGGAGTCGGCCACTAGGCCGTTGATGGGTTTGCATAGTTGTATTCCTAATTAAGGGCTTTATTTTGGCATGAAATCAGCCGTATTTGATAACATGGCACTAATTTTAATCGCATCACACTAGAAAGTGCCCCTATGATTTTTAGCATGACAGGCTACGCCGCCCAAGAAAAAAGCTTGGATAACGCCACCTTGATATTGGAACTGCGCGCAGTAAACAGCCGCTACTTGGATTTGCATTTTAAGCTCGATGACAATTTGCGTAGCCTAGAACCGCTCGTGCGTGAGTTGATAGGCGAGCAATTAAGCCGTGGCAAAATCGAATGCAAACTCAATTTAATGGCGCGCACTTCCACGCTCCAAGCGGCGCAAATCGACCCAGCCATGTTGCAACAATTAGCGGCCATGCAAGCCACCGCGAAGAAGCATTTTCCACAAAGTCGTGAGCTAAGCGTGGCCGACATTTTGCGTTGGCCCGGCGTGCTTATCAGTGAAGCCGGTGGTGAAAGCAAGTTGGCAGAAAAGCTTAAAGCTTTGTTGCAAGAGGGCTTGCAAGCACTCAACGCTTCACGCGCGCGCGAAGGGGAAAAACTCAAAGCCTTGATCTTAGAGCGCTTAGCGCAAATTGAGCAGCTAGTGGAAACCGTTAAACCTTTGTTGCCAACTTTAACGCAGGAATACCAAGCCAAGTTAGAGGCTAAGTTAAACGACAGCTTAAAAAACCTAGACCCGGAAAGGTTGGCGCAAGAGTTGGTGTTGTTCGCCCAGCGCATCGATGTGGACGAAGAGCTAAGCAGATTAACCGCTCACATAAGCGAGGTGAAACGCATCCTCAATAGCGATGCGCCGGCTGGCAAACGCTTGGATTTTTTAATGCAAGAATTAAACCGCGAGGCCAATACATTGGGCTCCAAATCTGTGGCGGTAGAAACCACAAAAGTCTCCATGGAATTGAAAGTACTCATCGAGCAAATGCGCGAGCAAATTCAAAACATAGAATAAGCTTTATCGATGTGCACTTCATAAAAAAAGCCCACCTACACGGTGGGCTTTTTTATAAATAAACGCCTTACATACCTAAGGTGTACCTAACCATTAAGGTGGTGGAGTCATTATTAGTAAAGGCCTGCTCACTCCAAATCACATCCGCACCTATGCGTTGCCTACGATCGATGGTGTAATGCGTGCCAGCGCTGACCACAGGGCGCACTTTATTGATGTCTTGGTTGAAGGCAACCGGTGTGATGCCGGCAATATTGGCTGAACTGGCAGAGTAACTGCCGCCGTTATTATGAATGTCTTGCTCTAAAGCAAAGCTGGCATAAGCGGCGGCTTTCTGGTTAATCGCTTTGTTTACTTTCAAGCCGCCCATGAGGGTGGTTGCGCTTTGTGACAGCGCAGCAAAGTTTAACGGCGCGAATGCTGTGCTGTCTTCTGTGTAGGCGTCCGCAGTGACTTTAGTCCATCGCACACCAGCGTAGGGCGTCACATTTAGATCGTCTGTGGCTTTTACCGCGTAGCTAGCTACGATAGCGGCACCGTAGCTGTCAAAATCCGTTTTACCGGTCCCCGCTTCTGCATTGCCTACAACTTGACGGGTCACGCTTAAGTCTTTGGAAGTGTGTCCTACAGAGGCACGCAGTTGTGCGCCCAAGCCATCGGCTTGGTGATTCCACACAGCAAACCCACCAAAGCCAGGGCCGTCGTTTCTTAGGCGGACATACGTGTTGTTGTTGATATTAATGGTTTGATCTAAATAAGCCCCAATGCGAAAGTGCTCACCCATTTTTTTTGCTAGCACCAAAATGCCATCGCTCATGTCGGTGTCTTTGCTACCGGCTATGCTGGTATGCGAGCCTATTAAGGAAGCGCAGAAACCGTACTCATTGAAAAATGAACAATCCTGGTTAAGGTTATTGTTCATGGCAATATTGGCCAGGTTGTATGCGCCGCGAAGTGAAGCTACGTTGCTTTCAATCGAAGCTTGGGTGTGGGCTGCAGTCGGGTATAAATTCAAGTAAACGTTATTGGCATCGTAGCCCAACGCGTAATTGCTGTAATCGGCACTTAGGTTAGAAAATGAGCTGCCATCAAAGCTATTAAATGTGCCACTGACGCCATTGCTAGCCGTTATCAGCGTGTAGCGACCCACGTTATAGGTGCCCGCGCTGGCTGTAATGGCCAAATTGCCGGCTAGGGTGGCCGTGTTGCTCACGTTAATTTGCTGGTTGTTTGCCGCAGAAAAATTCATTAACAAACTGCCGCCAGTGCTTTGCGTGTAAGTGCCGCCAAGCGGGATGCTGCCTGTCGCCGCCGTGACCCTGAATGTGCCATTGTTAGTTACCTCACTTGATGCGGCAATCGATCCGCTACCGCTTAAAGCCAGGGTGGCGCCGCTGTCGATCGTAGTGGTGCCGGTGTAGGTATTGGTGCCTGAAAGCGTTTCTGTGCCAGAGGCAACGGTTAAGCTGCCTGCGCCACTGATTGCACCTGAGAAGGTGCCGGCCGCTGCGCTAAGCGTGAGGCCTTTATTAGCAGCAGTTACCACGCTGCCTGATCCAGACAAAGTCGTTATTGTAGCGCCACTTGTGGTGCCAGATACATTGAATGTGCCGTTAGCCACCACACCACTTGATGTGGCAATCGAGCCGCTGCCACTTAAGGCTAGGGTAGCGCCGCTGTCTATCGTCGTGGTGCCAGTGTAGGTGTTCTCGTTACTTAGTGTTAGCGTGCCGCCGGTGCTGCTATTGGTAACGGTCAGGCTGCCGGCTTCACTGGCATCGTTGGAAATAACGCCATCAATGGTGGCAGAGTTACCAGCAAGGTCAACCGTACCATTAAGGCTGGTTACGGTAAAATTTGTTCCACTGGTAATGCTTGTGCCATCTAATACCAACGTGCCGCCATCAAATCTTGGGTTCAACGAGGAGCCAAGCGTTGTTGCCAATTCGGATGATCCTACAATGTCATGGCTTGAGGAGTAGGCGATTGAAAATAGCTCGGTAGGTCCAAATGAATCCAGATATACATAGCCCCAATGCCCACCATAGGGGCAATCAGCAGCCAATACGGAAATAGTGAAATCATTTCCTGACGTTACATCGAAGCTTTCTGCAACCCAGCCAGAATTGAAAATATTGCCTCCAACATCAATAAATGTTCCGCCAGCTGTTGCAGAGCTATATGATCGGGTAGCAACCAAGGTATTGGTAGTATTGTCAGTGACGCGAATAGTAAAGTTATCTGAATCGTCTTCGCCGTGTGAACCCTCAAGAACCGCTAACCAGGCAAAGTAAATTTTTGAGTAAGTGTAATTAGTGACCGATTGACTTATGACACTAATTGATCGGTCGTTGACTGGGTCGTTAATTCTAACTGCCGTACTACCGGCAGAATAAACGGGACTTAAAGAGCCTAAATAAGGGTCCACAGTTGAGCCGTCTACGATGGTTATTTGTGGCGCACTGGAAGCGTCGTATCGAGAGCCGCCAAGCAAATAATCGTCTGGGTTTAAATTTGGAGCGATGGGATTCCCATTCCAAATAGCGCCTCCAGTAATCCATCCTGAAGTATTACCTAAATCAAAGCTGCCGTTAATAAAGTCAGCTGCTTCGGCATTCGTGTGAGCAGTAAGGGCCGTAAGGACTGAGAGGTATACGAGTTTCTTTTTCATTATTTTTTATTTATAAATTGATAGAATTAGTTTAGCACAAAGAATAAAGATGCTGAAATAATAAAGGCAACTTATTTTAAACAATAATTCTTTTTTAACTTAACAAGATCCCCTTTGAAATTATTACCATCAACACTTTCCGGAATTCCTTTTACAATCACTTTTTCTGTAAATTGATGTAGATCCCATTCTAAACCGCTAACACTTTCCTCATTGGAATAGGAAGCAATCCATAGTGGACAATCATCAAATTCATCTTCTAAAAAATTTCTGTAAAACTTTCTACCGGTATATATAATTGGTTTTACACCGTATTTTTTTTCACACAAATTAACCCAATTTCTTATACCTTTAATAAGATTGTCTTTACCTAATTTACTCTCAGTTTCAATGTCTAACACCGGAAACAAATCTCCTTTTTCAAGTTTAACTGTCGAAGAAAATAAATTAAATTGCTTTTTAGAATTAACATCCGGTCTATAAAAATGATACGCGCCTTTGATAAAACCTGTTTTTTCGGCTTTCTCCCAATTATAATGAAATCTCCAATCTACAAATTTTTGACCCTCAGTT
>CALFXV010000061.1 GCA_937957775.1 uncultured Methylotenera sp.
TGCTGTCACCGTAAGTCATGCTCTTCGCGTCAGCCGTTACGGTTAGGGTCGCTTTATTGACCGTTAAACCGGTGGCCGCGTTGCTATAAGTGATGGTGTAGTTATCCGCTGTGGTGCGGGCTGAACCGCTTAACGCACTTGGCGTAATCGTGTAAGGACCACCGGCTACCGTGGCCGTCGCCGTACCACCAGTGCTGGTTAAGGTCACGCTGCTAATGGTGTCGCCGTTCACCAAGCCAGAGGTGGTGTAACCGCTTGATACGCCAGCAGCAATACCGCTGCTGTAAGCAATGCTGGCGGCCGTGGTGGTCGCACCGTAAACCTTGCTGTCGTTAGAGGCCGTGATGGTTAAGTTGGCTTTGCCTACAGTTAAAGTACCGTTGGTGTAACTGAATTGGTAGTTAGACGCGCTCAAGGTGCCCACCGCAGCCGTGATAGTGTAATCACCCACCACAGAAGCAGAACCGGCTGTGCTGCCGTCGTAAGCCGTGGCCGCGGTGGTCAAACCAGCGCTGCCGGTCACGCCAGATGTACCCAAGGTTTGGCTGTTCACAAAGCCAGCAATGGTCGCCGTGAAGCTAGGCAAGCTGCTGTCACCGTAAGTCATGCTCTTCGCGTCAGCCGTTACGGTTAGGGTCGCTTTGCTTATGCTCACGGTGTTGCGCGCACTGGCGGCGGCCAAGCTAGGCAATTGGTAGTTAGTGGCCAAGCCGCCCGACCCGTCGGTCGCGTTAGCCAAGGTAATAGCGTTGATGTATTTATTGGCCGTGGCCACATTGGCGTTGCTGGCGGTGGCGCCAGTGTATGTGAGCGTTTCGCTGCCCACGCCGGTGGTGATGGTCACGGTGCCGGCACCCAAGGTGGATAAACCGTCGTATTCTTTAGCAGCAGCCAAGCTGACCGTGGCTTTAGTAATGGTGCTGGTCGTGTTGTTGGCATAGCTAATGGTGTAGTTGTTGCCGCTGTTGCCGTCGCTGATGCTGGCGCTGCTGGTACTCACCACTTTGCTACCGGTCGCGGCATTTTTATTGGTGTAGGCCAAGGTAGCGGCCGTCACCGTGTCGCCACCTACTAGCTGGGCGCTGAGGCTAGTTAGATTCGCACTGGTGGCGGTATAAGTTAGGCTGCCATCGTATTCTTTCGTGATATTTGGCGCCGTCAAGGTCACGGCTAGCGCATTGATGGTAGCGGTGGTGGAACCAGAAATAGACGCCGTGTAGTTGGCTGAATCGTTGCCACTCAAGGTGCCGCCACTGATGGTTAAGGCTTTAGCGCTGCCAGCGTGCTTATCACCGAAGGCAGCCGATACGGAAGATACGCTCACGTCATCACCGCTGACCGCCCCCGACACGGTACCGGCATTGGTCACGGTGGCCGTGGTGCCGCCATCGTAATCTTTATCGGACACCGCAAAGCCAGAAATGGTGATGGCTTTAGTGTCCACGGTTAGGGTGCCATTGGTGGCTGTCACGGTGTAACCCAAACCAAGCGGGCCGCCACCAACAATGGTATAGGTACCGGCTTTTATGTTATTCGATGTCGAGTACACCGCGCTGGCTATTGAGTAGCTGGCCACGTCGCCATTTACCAAGCTGCCGGTGGTGCCGGTTAGGGTAGGTACGCTATCGCCGTAGGTCATGTCTTGATTGTTGGTGCTGATGGAGACAGCCACGGCTTCACGGTAGATGGCATACTTACCGCTGCTGGCCAAAGCGGTCGTGAAGTTAGACGTGCCCTCTTTGCTGTTGTAGCGGAATTTGCCGGAGCCGGACACGACATAGCTTGTTACGCCAGTGCTGCCACTCACGGAGCCAGTATAAATCAGCACGCGGCCATTGGTGCCGGTGGTTAAGCTGGCGCCGTTGCTGATCAACACGTTGCCACCGGTGCTGGTGCCGGCCGCCGTGCCGCTGCCGGCGATCAAGACAATGGCACTGCTGCTGGTGTCGGTAGTGGCAATATTTTCTGAAACGGTTAAATCACCGCTCACCGTGCTGATGCGAACGGCACCGGTGGCGCTAATGCCGGTTGGATTCACCACGCCCACGGTTAATGCGTCGCTATCGACATAACTCAAGCTGCTGACGCCGTCAGCTGCCAAGGTACCTATGTTGTTGCTGGCGTTCGTCAAGCTCACCGCCCCGCTCATTAAGGCCAATTTGTCGGCTGTGATTGCACCGCTACCGTTGACCGTGCCGCTGCCGTATAACCAAATGGTGTTGCTGCCGGTGGCCGTGAGTGCCGCGTTAATGGCAATGTTCGCGCCGTAAATGCGCACCGGTCCGGCCACGCTTTGGGCGGCTGTAAGGGTGACGTTGGCGGTGCTGCCGGATTTACCTAAGGTTAAGCCACCTAAGCTGCTGGTGGTGGCACTAAAGGTGTAAGCGCTGGTGAAGGCACTGCCAGCCGATTGAATCACCAAGCTACCCGCACCGCTAAAGCCACTGGTGGTGATGCTAGGTGCATTGCGCTCAAATACCAGGCTACCGGCACTGATAACCGTCGCACCGGTGTAAGTATTCGCGCCGGTCAAGGTAAAGGTGCCGGTGCCGGATTTGGTCAGCAACAAGCTGCCGCTGCCATCTTGTAATACACCGCTGAACGTGGTGTCGCTATTGAGGCTGCCCACGGTTAAGGTTTTAGCCCCTGCGCTGCCCACTGTTACGGTACCGGCACCGGCTAAAGATCCCAAGGTTTCGCTATAACGTAAGTCTAATGTAGCGCCACTGGCCACCGTCACCGCGCTGCTGTTATGAATGCTGGTGCCGCTAGTATTGGCCGCCAGCAAACTACCGGCATTAACCGCGGTGGCGCCCAAGTAAGTGTTGGCGCCGCTTAAGGTCAAGCTGCCACTGCCAGCTTTAGTGAAGCTGGCATCGCCTGAAATCACGCCGCTGATAGTAGAAGCAGCCGAGTTAGTGACACTGATAGCGCTATCGGCTTTCACCGCGGCGGCGGTGATGGCCGCACCCGTCACGCTGATGTTGGCAAGCGAGGTGGTGCCACCGACGGCAGCACTAAAGGTCACGTCGCCGGTACCTGCTGCCACCGTTAATGACTCGGTGTTGGTCGTCGTGCCGTTAACGGTTGAGCTGAATACCACGGCGGAATTAGTGGTGGTGAAGGTGGTGTCGCCAGTTAATTCCACCGCAGCGGCATAGGTTTGGATGGTCGTGGTGGTTACGCCACCATTCAATTTAGCCGTGCCAGTGGCGGCGGTGGCAAATGAACCGCTAACGGAAAGGGTGTGCGCGTTGCCCGCTGCACCCATGAGGAAGCCACCGGTGTTATTTAAGGTGGTGTTGCTACCTAAACTAGAGGTGCCAGACGCCACGCTTTGGCCGACTTTAATGGCAAAGTTAGTCGAGGCGGATTTTAAGGTAGCCGCATTGACGCTGCCGCCTATGCTTACCGCTCCGGTTTGCGCGCCGGCCGTGTAGGTTTCGGTGGCCACGGAAATGGTGGCGTAACCGTTACCAGAGCGCAAGCCTGCTGTGGTTGTCCCTAGCGCAACGCCGCCCACGTAGGATGAACCGCCGCCGCTGCCCGCACCGTAGCCACTGTTATCATTATTAGCGTTAGCACCGCCGCCCGCACCGCCGTAATAACCGCCGCCGCCGCCGCCTGCATAGGCATAAGAAGCGGTGATGCCATGCGTACCGGCTGCACCACCCACACCCAGTGAACCCGACGCCCCTGCGTAATTACCGCTGCCAATGCCACCGGCACTCTGCGTACCGCCTGTGCCGCCCACCGTCCATACGCTTGCAGAAGAACCCGTGCTGCCGATTAAGCCACCACCTGCACCACCACCGTAGTTGAAATAGGCCGCCCCACCACCACCACCGGCGACCAAAATACGGTTGCTTAAAGCCGTGCCGCTGACACGAATATCGGTGGCCCCGCCACCGCCTGCAGAATAAGCTGAACCGTTACCGCCGCCGTTCCAACCCCCTGCCCCAGCTGAGGTGTTTGCACTTTTTGCACCGGCACCACCCACATAAACGCTAATGGCGCTGCCTGACGCTAAGCTAA
>CALFXV010000062.1 GCA_937957775.1 uncultured Methylotenera sp.
AATTCTTCACGACGGGTGCCAGATTTGTTAACGTTGATGGCAGGGTACTGGCGTTTTTCAGCCATTTTGCGATCAAGATGGATTTCCATGTTACCGGTACCTTTAAACTCTTCATAGATAACATCATCCATGCGAGAGCCTGTGTCAACCAATGCGGTAGCAATGATGGTCAATGAGCCCCCTTCCTCAACGTTACGCGCGGCACCAAAAAAGCGTTTAGGACGTTGCAGTGCATTGGCATCCACACCACCGGTTAATACTTTGCCTGATGATGGGATGACGGTGTTGTAAGCACGGGCTAAACGGGTAATTGAATCCAGTAAAATCACCACGTCTTTTTTATGCTCAACCAAGCGTTTGGCTTTTTCCAATACCATTTCAGCAACTTGCACGTGGCGTGTTGCAGGTTCATCAAAAGTTGAAGCCACCACTTCGCCCTTAACGGAACGGGTCATTTCGGTCACTTCCTCAGGTCGCTCGTCAATCAGCAACACGATTAAAATGACATCGGGATGATTGGCGGTAATGGCGTGTGCAATGTTTTGCATCATCACGGTTTTACCACTCTTGGGGCTGGCAACCAGTAAGCCACGTTGACCGCGGCCTATCGGTGCGATCATGTCGATAACTCTGCTGGTAATGTTTTCGACACCTTTAATATCACGCTCTAAGGTGAGCGGGATGGTCGGGAATAGCGGTGTTAAGTTTTCAAATAAAATTTTATGCTTGGTATTTTCAGGCGCTTCACCGTTAACCACATCGACCTTAACTAAGGCGAAATAGCGTTCACCGTCTTTAGGAATGCGAATTTCACCTTGTATGCTGTCGCCCGTGTGCAGATTAAAGCGGCGAATTTGCGACGGTGAAACGTATATGTCGTCAGGACCCGCAAGGTAAGAGGTATCGGGTGAGCGCAAAAAGCCAAAGCCATCTTGCAATACTTCCAGGGTGCCGTCGCCAAATATGCTTTCACCTTTTTTAGCCTTGTGCTTCAAAATGGCAAAAATTAGATCTTGTTTGCGCATGCGACTAGCGTTGTCGATTTCGTCGGCAATCGCCATGTCTACTAATTCAGTAACGGGGAGATGTTTAAGGTCGGATAAGTGCATGAAGGCTCACTAAAACAAGGGTGGTCTTGGGAAGGTTGAAGCTAGGAATGGATGGGTTTGAAAAGTGCTTGATTTGAGGGGCTTAAATCAAGCACATTCTCAATAATGTGCACAGCGTAAAGGGTTTAAATGTTGCTGTCAATAAATGCAGTTAATTGGGATTTTGATAGAGCGCCAACTTTAGTTGCTTCCACGTTGCCGTTTTTAAACAGCATTAATGTAGGGATGCCGCGTATGCCATATTTCGGTGGGGTCAATTGGTTGTCGTCTATGTTAAGTTTGCCCACTTTTAATCGGCCGGCGTATTCTTTAGAGATCTCATCCAAGATGGGTGCAATCATCTTGCAAGGGCCACACCATTCCGCCCAATAGTCGACTAGAACTGGAAGTTGCGACTGGAGCACGTCTTGCTCAAAACTCGCATCGTTAAGGTGTGTAATATGTTCACTCATGAAAACCTCGATTTGTTTAATACTTTAAATGAATACGTATCGTAACGAAAAAAACACTTTTAGTGAAGAGCCAAATGTAAAACGGCTGCATAAAAGGGAGCTGATTTTATTGCGTTATGCTAATGCTGTTGCCGTTCTCATCGACCACATTTAATTGATTCTCTTCCGCAAAATGCATGAGTTGTGCGTAACCCTCTGGGTTGACGGTTTTCAGTTTTAAATCCACCGCCAAGCAGCGCACGCCATCCATTACTTTGGGTTTGAGGTAGGGAGAGTATTTTAATTTACGGTCTTCCCCAAAGGAAGCGTAAGTGCTGCACATGCGATCCACCCAATCGCTAGGGCGAAAGGGTTTGCCGGCGCGCGTGTTGCTTTGTATGATAATTTCGCCAGTGGTAGTGCTGGGTTTTTGATTGCTGGTCATTAGGGTGCTTGCCAATAAAAAATTAATGTCTGTTGCCTAGGGCAGTTAATTAGACGTGTATTTAGGGTTGGTACTCAAATAATTTCACTACTTTACGCACGCCACTGGTGTTGCTGGCTATTTCAGTTGCAGCATCGGCTTCAGACTTTGTCACGATGCCTAGTAAGTAAACCACGTTGTTTTCGGTAATGACTTTTACGTAATTGGCGGAAAATTTATTTTCCGTTACGAATTGCGTTTTTACCTTAGTTGTTAAGTAAGCGTCGTTACTGCGCGAGCTGATAGTCGATTTTTCACCCACAACAATTTCATTGGTGATGCCACGGATATTGGTAATGGTTTTAATCATGGTTTCGGCTTTGCTTTTCGCTTCAGCGCTTGGCGCTTCGCCAGTTAACAAGACGTTGCGGTTATAGCTGGTGACATTGACATGCGCGGTTGAGCCTAAGTTCGTTTCTATCATCTTCAGGGCTTTTAATTCGATGTTTTCATCTTCTACGTATATGCCTGAGGTGCGCCTGTCGCTAGCCATGGCCCCGCCAGCTGCTGCGCCACCGACGACTACGGGGACGCAGGCGCTGAGTTGGCTGATCAATGCTAAGGACAAGAAAAGCTTTAGGGCAATATTTTGAGTGTTTAACAGCATGGTCGACTCCTTGAAATGAAAGTGCAATTAGATGGGCGCATCTATTTTTTGCGAATGATACGCTTTTTATGCGTCAAATGCATTACGTAACCACACTAAGTTCGCCACATCGGCTTTGTCCATCAGGATGGCGTCGAAGCGACAAGCCGTATCGCCATGCGCTTGTAAATAATGCAATGCGGTGCGCGTAAGTTTTAATTGTTTTTGTTTGGTAATGCTGCTGCCGGCATTGCCAAATCCTAGGTTGGTTCTCAGTCTTACCTCAACGAACACCAGGGTATTTTTATCTTGCATGATTAAATCTATCTCACCGAATTGGCAATGGTAATTCTTGACCAGCAGTTTCAGTCCTTGTTCAATCAGATAGCTGGCTGCCAAGTTTTCCGCAAGCAGCCCCGGATTGTTTTGATTGATTTTCATAGGCGTTAGCGCTGCTTGGCGTTAAACTTCAATTATGAGTGAGATGACGAAAAATACGCTGGGTACATTATATGTGGTGGCCACGCCTATCGGCAATTTAACTGATATCACCTTGCGAGCATTGGACACCTTAAAAAGTGTGGACGCCATAGCCGCTGAGGACACGCGTCATACGGCTGGATTGTTGGGGCATTTTGCCATCAGTAAAAAACTCATAGCCGTGCACGAGCATAATGAGCATCAATCAGCGGTTAAATTGTTATTGCAATTGCAAGCCGGAGAAAATATTGCGCTGGTTACGGATGCGGGCACGCCCGGTATCAGTGACCCAGGGGCAGTGGTGGTAAATTTTTTACGTCAAGCCGGCATCAAGGTGGTGCCCATCCCCGGAGTGAGCGCAGTGGTGACAGCTTTATCGGTGAGTGGCATAGTTCAGAATGGTTTTTTCTTTCATGGCTTTTTGCCAGCTAGTGGGGCCGCTAGGCGCCAAGTGCTTGAGGGCTTAAAAAGTCAGGCTGTGACCTTGGTTTTTTATGAGGCGCCGCATCGAATAGTGGCTAGCCTAGCCGATATGGCGCAAGTACTAGGGGCGGATAGGCGTGTGACCATCGCCCGCGAATTGACCAAAACCTTTGAGACTGTCCACACTTGCCTGTTGTCTGACGCGCAATCCTGGTTGGAGACCGATGCCAATCAGCAGCGTGGTGAGTTTGTGATTTTGGTGGAGGCGCCGCCCTTAAAGAATCAAGATGAAATATCGGAGCAAACGACTCGCATGTTAACATTACTGCTGGCTGAATTGCCCTTAAAGCAGGCTGTTAAGTTGGCCGCCGACATAAGCCGTGAGAGAAAAAACGAATTGTACGAGTTAGCTTTGCAGCTAAAGCAATCTGAATCTTAAATGTTAGCCATATTTCCATGACCACCATCAACACATTGATCCTTACTCGCCCAGACGATTGGCATTTGCATTTGCGCGACGGCGAGGCCTTAAAGGCTGTTTTGCCCGACAGCGCTCGCCAGTTTGCTAGGGCTATCGTTATGCCTAATTTACGCCCGCCCGTGACGAACACGGCCTTGGCTGCGGCCTACCGACAGCGTATCTTGGCGGCGCTACCAAGCTGCCTTAATTTTGAACCGCTGATGACCTTGTATCTGACCGATAACACCCGCCCAGAAGAGATTAGGGCGGCGGTGGCCAGCGGCGTAGTGCATGGTGTGAAATTTTACCCGGCTGGGGCGACCACCAACAGCGATTCAGGGGTGACGGATTTAGGGCATTGCAGGCAAGCTTTGGCTGAAATGGAAAAGTTGGGCTTACCCTTGTTGTTGCATGCGGAAGTAACGGACACGCAGGTGGATGTGTTTGATCGGGAGCGTGTATTTATTGAGCGGCACATGGTCGCCATTGTTAAAGACTACCCAGCATTGAAAGTGGTGTTTGAGCACATCACGACCAAGGATGCGGCCGATTTTGTCTTGCAGTCGCCGTCCAATGTGGCGGCCACCATTACCGCTCACCACCTATTAATGAACCGCAATGCGATGTTTGTTGGCGGCATACAGCCGCATCACTATTGCTTGCCCATATTAAAACGTGAGGAGCATCGTCAAGCTTTGCTGCGTGCCGCTACTTCTGGTAATGCTAAGTTTTTCTTGGGCACCGACAGCGCGCCGCATGCTAAGCACACCAAAGAAGCTGCTTGCGGTTGTGCTGGCATGTATACGGCTCACGCTGCCATGGAATTGTATGCCGAGGCCTTTGATGCGGTGGGTGCATTGGATAAATTGGAAGGATTCGCTAGTTTTTACGGAGCGGATTTTTATGGTTTGCCGCGCAATACTGATCGCATTCAATTGCATAGGCAAAGTTGGACCGTGCCAGCCAGCCTGCCTTTTGCCGGTGACAGCATTATCCCATTAAGGGCTGGGCAGACTATTGCATGGAAAATGCAATCGCTTTAAGCGCCTACTTATACCTCCTGCCGTGTTAAACTAATTATGAAGCTGGCTAGACAGTCGCCGTTCACCTTTAACTTGCCAGTTTACTGGCATTGTTAAATGGGGAAGCCCCCTGCGGGCTCTCTCAGTGAAGGGAGGAAAGTCCGGGCTGCACAGAGCAAGATGACGGCTAACGGCCGTCCGTCGAAACCTTCAAAGGCGCAAGCCTTGGAGCATAAGGCGCGGAATAGGGCCACAGAGACGAGCGTATTAAGTTACGGTGAAACGCGGTAACCTCCATCTGCAGCAAGACCAAATAGGCTGGCATTTTTACGCAAGTAAATAAGGCGTGGTTCGCGCTGCCAGCGGGTAGGTTGCTTGAGCGCACAAGTAATTGTGCGCCTAGATGAATGACTGTCAGCTTTAGCAATAAAGCCTACAAAACCCGGCTTATCGGCCAGCTTCACTTCTTTTATTCCCTTACTATAGTCACTGCCGATGGCTAAACGTGGCAGTAAGTCCAATCCCCTGGTTCACCATTATTGTTTTATAGCGTGCCGCTTCATTTTGGTTGGCTAAGGGCAATTCAAATGCTTTCGGCATTATCCTCACAATCTACATTCATATAATTTCGTATGTTATTCATTTATAACGATATTATTTTTATCACAAAAACACGCTAAGTCATTGAGATATATAGAGAAAATAGCAAAAATGGCTTGCATTGGCCGATTTTTTTATCTATAGTGCAACTTAGTGGGAAAAAGTGGGTTTATGTGGAGAATTGTTCCTTGCTAGCGATGTTGAAAAATCATCTTCTAACATCATGTCGCTAAACTACTAAGGGTTGTTGCCGTTAGTAAGGGGTAATTCTCCACTATTTTGATTTTCGCTTTAAGTCTTGAAATGACGCTTAAGGCTGTAATTGGACGATAGGACAACAGCAAAAAATGTTTCGTGGTGCAACCTCATTAAGCTTAGATGCAAAAAACAGACTCGCTGTGCCAACCAGGCACCGTGAACCCTTGTTGCATGAGTGTGGCGGCAATTTGGTGCTGACGGCCCACCCGCATCGCTGTCTGCTGTTGTACCCGCAAGCCGCCTGGGAGCCAATACAAGAAAAAATGATGGCGCTTTCTTCGTTTGATAAGCAATCGAGTGCATTACAACGCTTGCTGGTTGGTTTTGCGGAAGATTTAAGTTTGGACAGTGCGGGGCGCTTGTTGGTGTCACCGGTATTACGAGACTTTGCTGGTTTAAGCAAAGAAGTGATGTTGGTGGGGCAAGGCAGCCATTTTGAATTGTGGAACATGGAAGCCTGGCGCGCTCAGTTAGCGCAAGTCATGCAAGGCGAGCAGTTTGCTATGCCGGCAGAGCTAGAGGGTTTCTCCCTGTGATTAAGGGCGTGCGCTCCACGCCCAACCTAGCCTCATTGTCTCCAAATAAAGCGTCTGCAAATGACGCTTTATTATTAGTAAATCAAGCATTAGCTGCGATGGACGAAAACCACACAACAATCCCTACTAGTGGGTCGCATGTCACCGTTTTATTGAATGAAGCGGTCCAGGCCTTGGCCGTAAGGGCCGACGGTGTTTATGTGGACGGTACGTTTGGTCGCGGTGGGCACAGCAGAAAGATTTTAGAGAAATTGGGTGAGCGGGGCCGTCTGATTGCCTTTGACAAA
>CALFXV010000063.1 GCA_937957775.1 uncultured Methylotenera sp.
AGCCGTATTGAAAGCCTGAGCATCCGCCGCCGCTAACAAACACGCGCAATTTAAGATCAGGCGAACCTTCTTCTTCTATCAACTCTTTTACTTTTTTGGCCGCGTTGTCAGTAAAAACCAATGGCGCAGGCATTTGTTCCATGTCTACTTCTTGCATATCCGTAACTGTGTTCATCTCGTACTCCTAAATTTCTAATAAGCTAAATCCTGAATCAATCGAGGGCTCAAGCACTAGCCCACTCTTTTGCCACGACTAGTGGCCAACGTCTTCCAATACTGGCAGGTGCTCACCCAAATACACCAACTTTCCTTCTATCACTGCGCCGGTGTGCATTTCCAAGGACTTATAATTCACGTCCCCTTTGATGCTGGCCTTGGCTTGCAGTTCAATAAACTGAGAGGCTTTAACATTGCCTATAACTTTACCATTGATGACAATTTTTGAGGCGGTCACCGATCCCTCTATGCTGCCGTGTTCACTTAAAATAAGTGTGCTGGCTTGATCGACCGGCTCGGTCACATTGCCTTTAATCTGGCCATCTACGCGCAAGCCGCCGGAAAAATGGATGTCGCCCTCAACCCGGGTATCGGCACCAATTAGGGTATCAATGCTATTTTGTACCCGATTACTTTTCTTAAAAAACATAGTCTATTCCTATTTTAATTACTTAAGCTTAATTTTGTTGCATGCTTAATGCGCTATTACCTAAAGCGCTTCTTATTACCCAGCATGTTTTTATAAAACAATAAGTCTTCTTTAACCTTCATGTTTTCATCTTGCACAAGATTTAACTCTTTATCAAGGTTACGTTGGGCCGCTTGTTCAATTTGCAACTGCCGCTCCAATTGGATGACTTTGGTTTGCAAACTTTGGTTGTCAAAATTAGCCTGCTTTAACTTCTCGGCTAAATTTTCACCGGCGGTAAATTGCCGGTAGGCCACAAAATAACCCAATCCTATAAATAAAGCCGCCAAAGCCCACTGAAAATACCATGGGCGCTGTGAGCGAACCGCCACTTGTTTGGCGGTTAGGCCAAAATGCCTACGAATTTTTCTTCTAACCGGTTTCATGGATGAGACGACCAAACTACGGTAACAGCGGCACAACGGCCAAGCCGGTGTGCTCAGGCAAATCAAACATGATGTTCATGTTTTGTATGGCTTGCCCCGCCGCCCCTTTAACCAAGTTATCTTGTACCACAACCAGCGTCAAATAACCCGCATCCGACTGTTTATGCAGTGCAATGCGAATTTGATTCGATCCTCTGACCGACCGCGTTTCCGGTAACACGCCAGCTGGCAACACATCGACAAAACGCTCGTGCTGATAGCGTTTTTCAAACAACGCTTGCAAATCCAAAGACTGGGCTGAGTCAGACAGTTTAACGTATAGGGTGGTGAGCATGCCCCGTATCATGGGAATTAAATGCGGCACGAAGATAAATTGCGGTGCTTGGCCAGCCAAGTGAGTGAGTTGCGCGTGAATTTCCGGATGATGCCTATGGCCACTTAAGCCATAAGCCTTCATGTTATCACTGGATTCTGCGAACAAAGTGGCCACTTCGGCTTTTCTACCGGCACCCGACACACCGGATTTGGCATCGGCGATGATGGGCGCGTTAAGATCAAGCAAGTCCTGCTCCAATAAAGGCGCCAACCCAAGCAAGATCGTAGTTGGGTAACAGCCTGGGTTGCCTATGATGTTGGCCGACTTAATTTTTTCCCGGTACAACTCCGGTAGGCCATACACCGCTTCTTTGAGTAAGGTTGGGCAGCCATGTGGCATCTTGTACCAATGTTCAAACACCGCCGTGTCTTGCAAACGGAAATCGGCAGCCAGGTCGATGACTTTAACCTTGGCATCCAATAAGGCCTGCGCTTGACTCATGGCCACGCCGTGTGGGGTGGCAAAGAACACCGCATCGCACTGATCTAAATTGGCTTGTGCTGGGTCAGAAAAACACAAATCCACGTAACCGCGCAAACTGGGAAACATATCGGCAACCGCAAGCCCTGCGTCACCCCTGGAGGTGATGGCGGTGAGGCTGACATTGGGGTGCACGCTTAATAGCCTTAGCAATTCAACACCGGTATAACCGGTGCCACCAACGATGCCTATTTTTAATTTTTTATTGCTCACTTTTATCTCGCTCATAGCGCCATGATAACAAATCTTATTGTCAAACAAACCGCTCCAGTAAAAATTGTCCGTTAAATAAAAAAGGCCGCTAACGCGGCCTTTTTTATTCTTAAGCGCTGAATATAAATATTAGCGTTTAGAGAATTGTTTACGACGACGCGCTTTGCGGAAGCCGACTTTTTTACGCTCAACTTCACGTGCATCGCGTGTTACGAAGCCAGCGTTTGATAAGGCGCTTTTTAAGTTAGCATCAAAATCGATTAGGGCGCGAGTGATACCATGACGCACTGCACCAGCTTGACCAGACTCACCGCCGCCAATTACGTTTACCATAATATCGAAGCTGCTTAGATTGTTAGTCAACTCCAATGGTTGACGTAAAATCATACGTGCAGTCACGCGAGAGAAATACTCATCAACAGGTTTATCGTTAACAACGATGTTGCCTTTGCCTGTTTTCAAAAACACGCGCGCTACTGAACTCTTGCGGCGGCCTGTACCATAATTATATTTACCGATCATCTTTATACCCTTAGATTTTCAATTCTTGCGGTTGTTGTGCCGCGTGGTCATGCGTGCTGCCTGCATAAACCTTCATTTTTTTGATCATTGCATAACCCAAAGGACCCTTAGGTAACATGCCTTTAACTGCTTTTTCTAAAGCACGGCCTGGGAAACGGTCTTGCATTTTTGCAAAAGTAGTGGTGCTGATGCCGCCTGGATAACCAGAGTGGCTGTGGTAAAGCTTACCGTCTGCTTTGTTACCCGTCACTTTTAATTTGTCGGCATTAATCACAACAATGTAATCACCGGTATCAACGTGAGGCGTATAAATAGTTTTATGTTTACCGCGTAAACGGTGCGCAACTGCGCTGGCTAAACGGCCTAGCACTAGATCCGTGGCATCAACCACAAACCAATCGCGCTTCACTTCATGAGATTTTGCTGAGAAGGTTTTCATTGTCTTATCAATACTATGGCTAAAAAAATTAAGAGGCGGATTTTATGCTGAAGCAAAGCAGTTTGTCAAACATTATGTGCAGCACAAACACGAATAATTGCAATTAGCTTGAATACGGGCTGGATTGAGCCGGCATTTTACCCCAAAGCAGGTCGCCCAGCAGGAATTTAACAGCTCTTTAACCAAACAAAAGGCATAAATTACAGGCTTTTAATGGCTTATGCTAGGATGGTCATGTCTCTTTTGTATTGCCGTCAATAACCGGCACGCAACGCCCACCTAAACCGAGCTTTAACCATTGCGATTTTTTTTACTGTTACTGTTAGCTAGCTATGCCCAACTCAGCACGGCCATCGGCCTGGCCGATCTTGAGCTTAAATCCCACTTAGGCGAAACGCTCAAAGCGCAATTATTAGTGGTCGACCTGCCGCCCAATGCCGATGTCAGCTGCTTTAGCGTCGACGACTTGAGCGAAACAGGCCAAGCGCAAAAAATCAACCTTAGCTTGCAAACCAAGCCTAGTGGCATGCAACTTTTATTAAGCAGTGCCGAGGTGCTGCTCGAACCCATCGTCAACTTACGCTTAAGTTATGGTTGCGAACCAAAATTGGAGCGGGACTACACCCTATTATTGGACCCCACCCCCAAGCAAGCACTAAGCAGCCAACAGGAGGCGATGGATACCATGACTATGGCCGCCGATGAAGCCCAGCCACCCCTTGCTACTGTGGGCAAAAAGCGCACAAATAAACGCGCGACATCCACTCCCGCAAAAAGCCGCGCAGTTCGCGACCAAACTTGGGAAATCACAATAGATGAAAAATTGCTCGCCGCTTACACCGGCAAACCCAGCCAGGTCGACGCCAGCAAAAACGTGCCTAAGCCTGCAGGCGCCTCAAGCAGTCAAGCCAGCAAACCAGCAGCATTGATCATTTCTGGTGCCACGGCCAAAGAAAGCCTGCAGCCAGCAGGATTAAGCCTGCGTTTAAGTAAAAGCATTGATACTAATCGGCCGCCTGCTTTGCCGGCAGACAGCGCAGAAATGGACGAAAGCACGGTCATGGCAAATCGCTTAGCCCACTTGGATAAACAAATTGCCGCCTTGCAAGAACGCAACCGCTTGCTGCAAGCAGAAGCCGAAATAAGGCAGAACAAAAACACTTACTTTGCTATGCCTAGCCTGCTAACGGCCGCCTTTATCTTGGCGGTTTTAGGGCTGGCGTGGTGGCTACGCCGTCGCATGCTCACGCGCCCCGTTCGCCCCGAGCCAGATTGGTTTGTCCAGCCGGCTGCCACCGCGCCCATAGTCGGCAACACCGCCAATCAAACGGACGCCGATTTTAGTCTTGCCACGGACGCAAGCTTGGGCCCCGATAAAGCTGCGGCTTTTAGCATAGAAGAGATCACCATGCCGGTAGCGCTGGGTAACGATGTCGATCTAATTAAAGAGGCGCCGCTGGACGACGATGCAGGGTGGGATTTTTCACAGACGGCCAGTTCTAAGACGGCTGATTCTGATGCGGCCGATAAAATGGATGGAAAATAAGTCGCTAAGTTTGCCGCGGCGTTAACTTAAGGCATAGTGGGCGACCAGCCCAGCGAACACGGCCAATCCAAACCAATTATTGTGTAAAAAAGCTTGGAAACAGCGCGCTTTCTCACGCTGCCGTATTAAAAAATAATGGCGCAATGCCACGCCACTAGCCACCAGCAAACCCAAATAATACAAATAGCCTAAGTGCGCCATCAGCCCTGCACCAGCCAACAGCAGCAAACTCAGCGCGTAACAAATCATGACGGCCAAGACATCGAAGCGGCCAAACGTGATGGCCGATGAGCGTAGGCCAATTTTCAAATCGTCATCACGATCCACCATGGCATACTCGGTGTCGTAAGCAATCGCCCAACAGACATTGGCCAGCAACATTACCCAAGCCACGTCAGGAATACTGTTGCTAGTAGCGGCAAAGGCCATGGGTATGCCCCAGGCGAAAGCGATGCCTAAATACGCTTGCGGGAGGGCAAAAAAGCGTTTGGTCAAAGGGTAAGTCATGGCCAAAAACAAGGCAACCAAAGACAAAGCGATGGTGTAGCGATTTAATGCGCAAACCAAGGCAAACGCCACTAG
This sequence comes from uncultured Methylotenera sp., assembly GCA_937957775.1. Classification (GTDB taxonomy): domain Bacteria; phylum Pseudomonadota; class Gammaproteobacteria; order Burkholderiales; family Methylophilaceae; genus Methylotenera. Next base: position 5,230 of record CALFXV010000063.1, read on the forward strand.
GCTTAAAGCCGCCGCCAACAACGCGGCTTCTTTCTTGCTCACTTCTTCTTTAGCTAGGGGCCGGTTTTGCGTGCGTTCAACCAAGCCATCGTATTGGCTATCGGCCACGTCGTTCATCACGCAACCGGCACTGCGCATCAGCACCGTGCCAGTCACAAAGACTATGAGTAATCGCCAATCTGGCTGACCTTGGCTAGCTATCCACAAAGCCCATAAAGTCGGCCACAACAACAGCAATATGCCTATCGGTTTATCCAAGCGCATTAGCCGTTCGTAGGCGTCCAGTTTTTTTACTAATGCATCGCTAATTAGCTTCATTTGGCCACCACCATTTCGGGTAAAAACACCTCGGTCACCATAATGTTCGCCTGATGCAAATGAAACACTGAACGGCGCGCCCATAAGTAACAAGGCTTAGGGTCAATATTCGCCACCGCTTGCTGATATAAGGCATGCTGCGCATGCAGTTTTTGGAAACGTAAGGCCGTGCGTTTAACTTGTGGATTAGCAAACAAGGCCTCGCCCAAGGGCTGGCTGCCTAATTGACGCAAGCCTAACCAAGGCCCACGCAAACTGCTTAAAGGCAGCACGCTGTGGGCAAACACCACGGCTTGCCGGTTACCCAGTAACAACACATTGCGTATTAATGCCGCTTGGCGAAAAGTCAGGCCCAAGGCCGGCATTTCATCTAAATGGGCGCGGCCATGACTGACCGATAAAGGCTGCACGGCAAAATCAGCAAAGCGCGCTTTCAAACGCGTGGTCAATGAACCGCGGTCGCTTAATGCCGGACGGTAGGGGCCACTTAATAGCGGTTTTTTAAGCCAACGGGCGCGCTTATTCTGCATGATGGGGTTGGAAAGTTAGACGGTGCACGGTAAAAATTATGACACAGAATCGCCGCAATGCCGCGACACCAGCAAGCAAACAGTCTGCATGACATTAGACTTTAACCAATTCATCGGCATGGCCTAACCAGCGATCAAGGTGCTGCTCCACCGCACTGGGGTAGTCGTTTAACAAGGCCTCGGCCTGCGACTTGGCGTATTCTAATAAATCGGCATCGCGATTCAAATCGGCTATTTTCAGCATGGGCACGCCGCTTTGGCGTAAGCCTAAAAACTCACCCGGGCCACGCAAATTCAAATCAGCCTGGGCGATGGCAAAGCCATCGTTGCTCTCGTAGATGACTTTTAATCGGGCGCTGGCCATTTCTGATAGCTTGTTTTGATAAAGCAATATGCAGGTGCTTTTAGCCGCCCCTCGGCCGACACGGCCACGCAGTTGATGCAGTTGACTCAAGCCCATGCGTTCGGCGTGCTCTATGACCATTAAATTCGCGTTGGGCACGTCCACGCCGACCTCCACCACGGTGGTGGCCACCAGCAGCTGTATGCGACCGGCACTAAACTCGGTCATGACTGCCTGTTTTTCTGCCGATTTAAGTCGGCCGTGCACCAAGCCTATGGCCAGTTCCGGGAAAATACTTTGCATCAAGGCGAAGGTGTCGTTGGCGGTAACCAATTGCAAGGCTTCCGATTCTTCAATTAATGGGCAGACCCAATAGGCTTGGTGCCCTTGCGCGCAAGATTCCCGAACACGCTGCAAAATTTCATCGCGGCGCGCTTCGGATACCAATTTGGTGACGATGGGCGTGCGCCCAGGCGGCAATTCGTCTATCACCGACACGTCCAAATCCGCGTAATAACTCATGGATAAAGTGCGCGGAATGGGCGTGGCGGTCATCATCAATTGATGCGGTTCCGGCTGGCCTTTTTGCCGCAAAGCCAAGCGTTGCTGCACGCCAAAACGGTGTTGCTCATCAATAATCGCCAAGCCTAATTGCTTAAATTGCACCGCCTCTTGAAATAAAGCATGGGTGCCCACCGCCAATTGCGCGCTACCATTTGCGATAGCCTGCATGGCCAGCTCACGGTCTTTTTTTGATTGGCTGCCGGTTAACCAGGCAGTTTGTATGCCGAGTGGCTTTAGCCAACCCAGCATTTTTTGATAATGTTGTTCCGCCAGAATTTCCGTGGGCGCCATCAGCGCCACTTGCCAACCGTTTTCTATGGCTTGCAAGGCGGCCATACAGGCCACTATGGTTTTACCGCTGCCCACGTCGCCTTGTAAAAGGCGCTGCATAGGGTGGGCCTGCGTTAAGTCACGCTCAATTTCCAAGGCGACTTTTTGTTGGGCTGCCGTCAGGGCAAAAGGCAAACTTTTGAGTAAAGCCGAAACCCATTTTTTGGATGGCATAAACCTAGGCGCATCGACACTGCGGCGGCGCGCATAATGTTTGCGCATGGACAACTGTTGCGCTAGCAATTCGTCCAAGGCTAAGCGCCGACTGTGCGGCGTGGTTTTATCCGACAAAGCCGCCACATCGGCATCGGCAGCCGGGTTATGCAAGGCCTGCAAACTGTCAGCAAAACTGGGTAAATTTAAGGCTTGATAAACTTTGGCTGGCAGCGTCTCAGGCCATGCCTGTTGCTTTAAGGCAAGGCCTATGGCTTTACGCAAACTGCCTTGGCTTAGGCCGGCGACGCTCGGGTAAACCGGCGTGAGGGTTTGTGCAACAACGCTGGTTTCGCCCACCGTCTTGCAGCTCGGGTGCACCATTTCGTAACCAAAGAAACCGCTGCGCACTTCCCCGTACACTCGCAGTTTTTTACCCACTTTTAAGGCGGCTATTTGGCTGGGGTAAAAATGTAAAAAACGCAAAGTGAGTTGACCGCTGGCGTCTTCCAATCTGGCCATCAAGGTTTTTCTTGGTTTGTAACTGACCTCGGCATGCACAATCTCGCCTTCCACTTGCACCGATTCCCCCACGCGCAAATCGCGCACCGCTGTTATGTGGGTTTCGTCTATATAGCGTAGCGGCAAATGCAACAACAAACCTTGCACAGACTGAATGCCGAGTTTGCTTAAGTTGCTAATAAGAGGCTTGCTGAAGGCGGAGATAGCGCTAAGCGGGGTCATAAAAAACGGCGTCTAAAACAAGTGGCCAAAGCCAATTAGCTGACGGATTTACCATCTTGCGTCGCTGGGTTGCCCTTGCTTCGATTGATGCGCACCACATCGGGAATTTTTCGTAAACCGCGCATGAGCTCAGCCAAATGAATCCGATTTTTTACTTGCACGGTAAAGTAAAGGTTGGCGTAACTGCTGCCATCCGGCTCTTCCACGCTGACGTTGTCTATGTTGGAGCCGGCGTCGGCTATGCCGCTGGCAATTTTAGCCAGCATACCCGGTTGGTTAGCCACGGTTAAATTCAGATTGGCTTTATACAAATGCTCGCTGTCCGGCTCCCACTCCACGTCCAGCCACTTTTCTGGATCCAAACGGAATTTACGTATGGCCGGGCAATCGTGGGTGTGCACCACCAAGCCCTTGTCCTTATTAATAAAGCCCAATATCGGGTCACCTGGTATGGGGCGGCAACACGGGGCAAACTGCACCGCCATGCCCTCTGATCCGCGTATGGTGATGGTGTCCAAAGGCTTGCTGGGTTTACGGAAAATTTTACCTAAGAACTTACCTATGCCACCTTCAGGGCTTTCTTCCAACATCTCGCCCATGGCCAATAATTGATGCGCCACCATGACATTTTGCCGTTTGCCCAAGCCTATGTCGGTCAGTATTTCCGATTTCTTTTTCAGGCCGTAATCGCGTATCAGTTTTTGCCAATGCGCTTCGGTAATTTGATCCGGCTCTATGTGCATGGCGCGCAGCGCCTGGTTCAACATGCGTTCGCCAAGGTGCGCGGACTCGGTGGAGTGTTGCGACTTCAGGTAATGCCGTATGTGCGCTCTGGCGCGACCGGTCACCACGTAATTAAGCCAAGCCGGATTGGGTTTGGCCAAGGAACCGGTGATGATTTCCACGTGATCGCCGTTATGCAATTCCGTGCGCAGCGGCGCCAAATCTTGATTAATCCTCACTGCCACGCAACTGTTGCCTATGCCAGAGTGCACGGCGTAAGCAAAGTCGACTGCCGTCGCGCCTTTAGGCAAGGCTAAAATTTTACCTTTAGGGGTAAACACGTAAACTTCATCTGGGAACAGATCGATCTTCAAATGCTCAAGGAAATCCAGCGAATCGGCACTGTCACTTTGAATTTCAAGCAAGCGTTGCAACCATTGGTGGGTCTTTTGCTGCAAGGCCGTCAACTGCGCGTCATTGGATTTATACAACCAATGGGCGGCCACACCGGCGGCAGCGATATTGTGCATTTCGGCACTGCGTATTTGCACTTCTATGGGCGTACCAAACGGGCCAAATAAAGTGGTGTGCAAAGATTGGTAGCCGTTGGCCTTGGGGATAGCGATGTAGTCTTTGAATTTACTGGTAATGGGTTTGTACAAACCATGCAGCGCGCCCAAAGCTGAGTAACAACTGGCCAAGTCTTTTACCACCACGCGAAAACCGTAAATGTCGTAAATTTGCGAAAAAGAGGTCGTTTTGCCACTCATCTTCTTGTAAATGCTGTAAAGATGCTTTTCTCGGCCCGACACTTCAGCCTCGATTTTCATGCCAACAAGCTGGTGCTTAATTGATTCCAATATCTTGCTAACCACTTCTTTGCGGTTGCCGCGGGCCGCCATGACTGCGTTAGCGATAGCGTTGTAACGCATGGGGTGGAGGTATTTAAAGCTTAGGTCTTCCAGCTCTTGGTAAATCTCGTTTAGGCCCAAGCGATTGGCAATCGGCGCGTAGATGTCCAAGGTTTCTTTGGCGATGAGCTTTTGCTTTTCTGGGCGCATGCCTTCTAGGGTTTGCATGTTATGCAATCTATCGGCCAATTTCACTAAAATCACGCGCACGTCTTGCGACATGGCCAAAAGCATTTTGCGGAAGTTTTCCGCTTGCGCCACGCTGGCACTTTGAAATTCGATTTTGTCCAACTTGGTCACGCCATCAACCAATTCGGCCACTTGCTGACCAAACTTTTCTTTGATGTCGTCGGTGCTGATGTCGGTATCTTCCACCACATCGTGCAACAAGGCCGCCATGATGGTGGGCAAATCCATGTGCATATCGGCCAAAATACAGGCCACCGACACCGGGTGGCTGATGTAAGGCTCACCGGTTTTACGCACCACGCCCTGGTGGGCTTGGTCGGCATAACGGTATGCCTCCCAAACCTGGGTGATGTCTTCGGATTTAAGGTAGTGTTTTAAGCGTAAGCTTAGGGCTGAATCGTCGCGGTCTGCGGGTAACAGCAATTCGGCAGCGAGTGGATGGGCATGCGTACTAGACGATGCGTGTTTGTGTGCAGTAGCCGATTTAGGCATGAGGAGGTCACCGCCTAGGCAGGGAAATTAAACGCGCGTTAAAATTTCCACACCCACTTTACCGGCTGCAATTTCACGCAAGGCCAACACGGTTGGTTTGTCACGCAAACCTTGCACATTGATCAATGGCTCAGAACCATTGTGCAATTGGCGGGCACGGTAGGCCGCCACTAACGTTAATTGAAAACGGTTAGGAATTTGATCTAAACAATCGTCTACAGTAATACGGGCCATGGTGTTGTTTCCTATTGAGCGCCCGGCTTATGCCAGGCTGATATTTAAGATATTAAGTGAGCGTTTTAATCAAACCAGCATGCCGCTGCATTTGAATTGAACCGACTAAGCGTTCTGCTCGAAATATGGCCGCTATGTCTTGCAAGGCCACATCGAAATTATCGTTAATTGTAACATAATCGAACTCGCCCACGTGCGCCATTTCCGAGCGGGCTGCCGCCACACGTTTGGCGATGACTTCGGCCGCATCTTGGCCACGGCCATTGAGTCGTTGTTCCAAGGTTTCTATCGATGGCGGCAAAATAAATATACTGATGGCTTGCGGGTACAAACGCCGCACTTGTGCCGCGCCTTGCCAGTCGATTTCTAAAATCACATCGAAGCCCGCAGCCAGTTGTTGGTCCACTCCGGCTTGCGAAGTGCCATAGCGCGCCTCGTGCACCAGCGCACTTTCTAAAAACTGCGCCTCACCTAGCATGCTGATGAAAGTGGCGTCGTCGACAAAATGGTAATCCACCCCGTCTATTTCGCTAGGCCTAGGCTTGCGCGTGGTGTGAGAAATGGACAGCTTTAATTGCGGGTCGTTGGCCAGCAAGGCTTTAATTAAACTGGTTTTACCTGCGCCAGAAGCCGCAGTGATGATAAATAAGTTAGCCATGGTCATGTCTTTTTTGGGTTCGTTTAGCTAATTTAGCACCAATCTGGATTAGGCAAGCCACTGAAAACGGCTTTCAAGCCGTCGCCCCAGCCTTGCCGTATCTGCAAATAATAGGGGTCGTTTTCGGTAATGCGTTGATAGCAATCGGCATGCAAGGTGTCGGATCGGTATAACAATAAATCAATCGGCGCTGCCACCGACACATTACTGCGTATGGTGGAATCAAAGGAAATCAACAAGCATTTAACGGCGTCCATCATCTCGGTATGGTATTTCACCACGCGGTCTATGATGGGCTTGCCGTACTTGGTTTCGCCTATTTGGAAATACGGGGTTTCGCTGCAAGTCTCGATAAAATTACCGGCAGCGTAGACATTAAACAAGCGGGGCTTTTCACCTTTGATCTGACCGCCTAGCAAGATGGTCGCATTAAAATCAATGTTGTGGTTTTTTAGAAATTCGGCATCGCGTTCAAACGCCGCGCGCAACTCGGCCCCCACTAAACCGGCCGCCTCAAATAAGCTCTTCACATTATGCAGGTGCTTGGCACCTTTTTTGTTGGCCTCTATGGCGGCGCGCAAATGCCCGACCACGGCTTGGGTGATGGCTAAATTACCGGCCGTCATCAAGACAATAACGCGGTCACCCTTAACTTCAAACACGTGCATTTTGGGGGAAATAGCGACTTGATCTACCCCAGCATTGGTGCGCGTATCCGAGGCAAACACCAAACCTTGTTTTAACAATAAACCAACACAATAGGTCATAACTAACTCTAAGATAAAGGTGAATTAAGCGAGCTCAAATCATACCATTAGGCCGCCCTAGCGACCATGTAAATCTTGTCTGTGGCGGGTAATCACCTCTTGCGAGGCCAGGATGATTTCCCTTAAAAAACACAATAAACCAAAAATCAGGGAGACCATGGCGGTAATAAAAGTCATCAAGACAAAATTCGACAAATGGATATTAATCGCCACACCGACGAATATGGCGGCAATCGCCAAGGACACACACAAACCGGCAAAGATAAACAAACCCACCGACCAACGCATCCAAGATGTGCGCACCGCGATGATGTCCAACTCGTCTAGAAACAACTTGCGCTGATCGGCACTGAGGCCATTTAAATTTCTGGCTCTATCTATGGCGCGGCCTAAACGGTTAACCAACACGCCCAAAATGGAGCCTATGCCGGTTAACAAAAACACCGGGGCTACCGCATCGCGAATAGCCTCCGATACGTCACGAATATCAGATGGAGAGTTAAATAACATAGGGTCTCAATTGCATGGCTTATAGGGAAATTATTGTTGGGCTTGCTGATTTTGTCGCATTAACTCGGCATGCTTAAGCAATGCGGCCGTGTCTATGCGGCGCTGATCGACAAGCGCCACGCCGGCTTGATTAACGATCACGCTGCTGGCCATGCCTTCTATGCCCCCGCCGGATCGCATGCCACTGACCGGGCTGGCGCTGCGGTAATCCAAACCGGTGGCCAAGCGCACGTGGGTTTCACCGGCACGGCAACCGTTGGACACATCGAAACTTTGCCAGCCGCTGTCGCTTAAATACACATCGGCCCAGGCATGCGTTTGCATCAAGCTGCCGTCCGCAGTGAATAAATAGCCACTGACGTAGCGCGCCGGTAAACCCATGCTACGGCAACAAGCAATAAAAATATGCGCGTGATCTTGGCATACGCCTTGGCCCAGCTCAAAGGCTTCCATCGCCGAGGTGTTGACTTGGGTGGCGCCACTTAAGTATTTCACCCTAACCAAAAGCGCATGCATCATGGCCGACAAGGCCGAACTTTGCTGGTGCGGCGCCGCTTTAAATTGCCCGGCAAAATCACGCATGGCCGCATTGCTCAGCGTTAAGGGCGTGTCACGCAAATAAATAGAAAGCGGCAAGCTCTGGTGTTGCGTCATTACCTCTAGGCCGGTTTCAATTTCCCCCTGCGCCACAATCAAAATTTCCTGATGCGGCTTATCTATGACCAAGGTGTGCGTGCTATTACCATAGGCGTCTTCAGTGGGATGCAAGGCCCCCGCTACTTTGATGTCCCAGCGTTTGACGTGTTGACCAAAGCCATTTTGCGGGCTTAAACGCAGTTGCTGTATGGTGTAGTTAACCGATTCGCTGTAAACATATCGGGTGTGGTGCTCGATGTTGAGTAACATAATTAACGGGTCGCAATGCTAAAAAAGGTGTTGTGCACTTCGGCACCCAGTCTGTTGTTGGCTTTAACAAAGTCATCAAGAAACTCATGCAGGCCATGCTGAAAAATACTGCGCATTTTGCCGAAGCGTAATTTGGCGTGCAATTCACCGGCTAAGCGTTTGCATTCGCTTTGGCGGGTGCCAGACAGCTGCTCTAAAATCTGCGTGATTTCGTCAAAACAAGCGTGCAAGGAGCGGGGCATGTCGCGCCTTAAGACCAAGAGCTCGGCCACTCGCCACGGTTCTATCGAATCGCTGTAGATTTTTTGGTAGGCCTGAAACGCCGACACCGAACGCAACACCGCGCTCCATTCGTAATAATCCACGGCGCCGCCCACCTCTTCTTGTTCCGGCAACAGCAAATGGTATTTCACGTCCAGCAAGCGGGCGGTGTTATCGGCTCGCTCAATAAAGGTGCCTAAACGCACGAAACTGAAGGCATCGTCGCGTAACATGGTGCCAAAACACACGCCGCGGAATAAATGCGAGCGGGCTTTTACCCAATCACAAAACTCACGCAAACCGTTTTTAGCCAAGTCTTGGCCTATAAATTGGCTGAATTCCAACCACAAGGCGTTGATGTTTTCCCAGGTTTCCGAGGTCATGGCCACCCGCACCGCATGGGCGTTTTCTCGGGCACTGCGCAACGCGTTGTAGATGCTAGAGGGGTTGTTTTCATCCATGGCTAAATAATGGATCACCCCGGCGGCGGTGTACTCATCGCCGTCTTTTTTGAAATAATCGCGCTCGTAGGCATCGACATTGCCGGAGATGTCTAAAGCCGTCACCCAAAGGGCAGCCTCGCTTTCAGCGGCGTTGGGCACCAAGGACATGTTGTAGGTCACGTCCAAAACGCGCGCCATGTTTTCTGCCCGCTCGATGTATCGCGCCATCCAATACAAATGATCTGCTGTCCGACTTAACATGCTGCCTCCTCGTCTATGCTGCTGGCTTCCAACTTATCGTCCGCGCTATCGCTGCTTGCGTCTTGCAACACCCAGGTGTCTTTGGTGCCGCCGCCTTGCGAGGAATTCACCACCAGCGAGCCCTCTTTCATGGCCACCCGACACAAGGCACCGGGCACCAAGCTGACGGTTTTCCCAGACAACACAAACGGCCTTAAATCCACGTGGCGCGGCGCAATGCCGGCCTCAACCAAAGTTGGGCAGGTAGACAAAGCCAAGGTCGGCTGCGCTATGTAATTAGCCGGATTGGCCTCTATGCGTAGCTTGAAGTCGGCCAACTCTTTTTTGCTGGCGGCCGGGCCAACCAACATGCCGTAGCCGCCCGAGCCCTGCACTTCTTTCACCACCAGTTCCGGCAAATGCGCCAAGGTGTAGGCTAGGTCGTCGGGTTTGCTTAATTCGTAAGTGGGCACGTTTTCTAGTAGCGCCTCCTCACCCAAATAAAATTTGATCATGGCCGGCACATGGATGTAGGTGGCCTTATCGTCGGCCACGCCGGTGCCCACCGCATTGGCCAAGGTCACTCCGCCGTTACGGTAAACCGACAACAATCCGGGCACGCCCAACATGGAGTCGGCGTTAAATACGAGTGGGTCGATGTAGTCGTCGTCTATGCGTCGATAAATGACGTCGACTTTTTGTGGGCCTTGGGTGGTGCGCATGTAAACCGCGTTATTGCGCACGAATAAATCAGGCCCCTCGACTAATTCCACACCCATTTGCTGCGCCAAAAAGGCGTGCTCAAAATACGCGCTGTTATAAGCACCTGGCGTTAATACCACCACGGTCGGCTCGTGCACACCGGCTTGCGGCACGGCACGTAAATTTTTTAACAAGACTTGCGGGTAATGATCGACCGGCGCCACCGAATAGCGCCTGAATAATTCCGGGAATAAACGCATCATCATTTTGCGGTCCTCCAGCATGTAAGACACGCCGGACGGGGTGCGCAAATTGTCTTCCAACACATAGAATTGCGACTCGCTGGTGCGCACCAAATCGATACCGGCGATGTGCGCATAAATTTGATTGGGCACGTCCACGCCAAACATCTCTGGTCGGTATTGGGCATTGGCTAGGATGCTTGCTGGCACGATGCCAGCTTGGATGATTTCTTGACCGTGGTAGATGTCGTGCAAAAACATATTGAGTGCGCGCACGCGCTGTATGGCACCGGCAGACAATTTGGCCCATTCCTTGGCCGCTAAAATGCGCGGTAACACATCAAATGGAATCAGGCGCTCGGCACCGTCGTCGTCACCGTATACGTTAAAGGTGATGCCCACTCGGCGAAACAGCAATTCGGCTTCTTGGCGCTTGCTGTTGAGTTGATGATGCGGCACGCCCTTAAGCCAAGCGTCATAAGCGGCGTAAATGTCGCGGACACTGCTGTCCGCGTGGATATGCATTTCATCAAAAAATGCGGCTGCGGTGTTTTTCATGGCCTTGCTTTCTTTTATAGGTATAAAAGACTAAGCAAAACCCATACCAAATTTTTGTTGTTTTAAATCAATTGCTTAAAATTTTAAATTTATTCATAAGG
>CALFXV010000064.1 GCA_937957775.1 uncultured Methylotenera sp.
CTGGTTAGGGTTAAGCAAATAACTGATTAACGCAAAGGCCAAAATGAGTAATAGCGCACCCAATTGCATGCCTATGCCTAATTTGTGGTTGTAAGGTTTGGTGGTGGGCCAAGGTTCAGCAACGATAAAAAAATTACTTAAACTGGACGTCTTGATGCGCAGGTAATAGGTGCTCACGCCGTTTGCTTGAGCATGAACAATAAAGCTGTAGCCACCAATCGCCGCGTGGCTGTCGCTGGCAGGTAAATGGCTGCCGGCTACTTGGTTAATCCAATCTCCATCTTTTTTTTCAAATAATCGTATGTCGCTTAAAAAATGCGGCCCGACATGAATGGCGATAGTTTGCGTAGGGAGTGCAGGCGCCGATACCCGCAAGCGAACCCATCTGTATCCTTCAGTAAAACCCGATGTCGCGTTTTTTTGTAATGTTTGGTATTCGCATTGGGTGGCTTCTGCAAAGGCTAAATTAGCTTGGTTGCAGTAGCTGATGTCGTTGCGTAAGTGCGAGTTTGCGTTGTAAATTGCGCCATCAGCTTGAGCCTCGCCAGCGAGCAGCAGCAAGCATACAAGAATCAGTTTTTTGAAGGCAATAAGCATTAATGGCGCACTGGGCTAATTGGGTGATGGCGAATTGGTAATGTTTGCATTGTAATGCATCAAAACTGCGCCAGTGAGAGTAATTGAGAGAGAGTGGTTGACGCATTAATTTACAATGCGTATCGTAAAACTATACCCAAATATAATAAATGAAACTATTGCGCTTTAGTGATACTAAATTGATAAAAATAATGACTCCTTTTGCTGCTTTTAAGGCGCTTTTTTAGCCCATGAAACGCCACGCTTCCTTAAATCGCATCTATCGCTTGGTCTGGAACCAGGCTTTAAGCGCTTGGGTGGCCGTGGCAGAATGCGCCCGCGGGCGCGGTAAATCATCGGCTAGGCGTAAGCTAATTGTCAATGCGGCAGCCGCAACGGCGGCCTTGGCCTTGGCGATGTCACCTTACGCACAGGCTGGGCCCACCGACGGCCAAGTGGTGGCCGGTAGCGGCAGCATCAGCCAAGCGGGCCACACCACCACGATTAACCAAAGCAGCCAAAATTTAGCCATTAATTGGGCGGATTTTAGTGTGGCTGCGCACGAAGCGGTGCGCTTTAATCAACCCAACGCTTCATCAATAGTATTGAATCGGGTGTTAGGCCAAAGCGTCAGCCAGATTCACGGTGCCATTTCCGCTAACGGCCAAGTCTTCATACTCAACCCCAATGGCGTGTTGTTTGGCGCCGGCGCGCAGGTGGACGTCGGCGGCCTAGTCGCCTCGACCTTGAGTTTGAGCAACGACGACTTCATGGCCAATAAATTTAGCTTTAGCAATAACGGCGATTCCGGCAGCGTTATCAACCAAGGCACGCTCACTGCCGCGCAGCAAGGCTACATTGCCATGTTGGCGCCGCAGGTTATCAATGAAGGCGTCATTTCAGCTACCTTAGGCTCAGCCGTGTTGGCTGCCGGCAACCAAGTAACACTCAATTTAAATCAAGGCTCATTGGTGGGCTTTAGCATTGATAGGGGGGCGTTCCAAGCGCTGGTGGATAACAAGCAACTCATTGAGGCCGACGGTGGGCAAGTATTCATGTCGGCCAAAGCAGCTGCAGCGATTACCACCGCGATGGTTAACAACAGCGGCATTGTTGAAGCACGCACCTTAGGGATGGTGAATGGCCGCATAGAAATGATCAGCGACATGGCGGTGGGCACCACTCATGTTGGTGGAAAGTTGGATGCCAGTGCCCCTAATGGCGGCGACGGCGGTTTTATTGAAACCTCGGGTGCGCATGTCAAGATTGCCGATGATGCACGCATAACAACTGCAGCGCCATCAGGCAACACCGGATCGTGGTTGATAGACCCGTTTAACTTCACTGTGGCCGCAAGCGGCGGTGACATCACAGGCACTGCTCTGGGGAATTTGTTAGCGAGCAATTCCATCACCATACAAACGGCCGACACGCGATCAGGGGATTTGTATGGGAACGCCGGTAGCGACGGCGACATCTTTATTAACGCTGCCGTGTCATGGAATGCGCCCACCACCCTGACCTTGGATGCTTACCGCAACATCGAAATCAATCGGCCTATAACGGCTAGTGATGCGGAAGGCACATTGGCCTTGAAATACGGCCAAGGCGCCAGCGACGGCGTCATTAATGGCACCACCGCCACTTACAGCATCAACGCGCCGGTTAACTTGCAGGCTGGGGAAAACTTCCGCACGCAATTGGGTTCGTCTGGCGCAACGAAGTATTACTACGTCATCACCGAATTGGGAGCCGAGGGCAGTACCACTGGTCATGATTTGCAGGGCATGCAAGGATTTAATCAGCATTATGCCTTGGGAGCTGACATAGACGCCTCTGCCACCAGCATTTGGAATGCGTATGCTGGTTTTGAACCTTTAAGCAACATCAGTACACAATTCACCGGTAATTTTGAAGGATTGGGCCACAGCATCACTGGCTTGACCATTAATCGCCCGACTACCGATTACGTTGGTTTGTTTGGCTATACCGCCTTTGGCAACATAAGCAATGTGGCGTTAACAAACGCATCTATCACAGGCCGGGATTACGTTGGCGCCTTGGTTGGTCAAGTAATATACGGATCGATTGTTAACAGCAGTGCCAGTGGGACGGTGCAAGGCAGTATGGATGTGGGTGGCCTGGTTGGCCGAAGTTACGATTCAACCATTAGTCTAAGCCATGCCAGCAGCGCAGTTGAGGGTGTGGAGCGTGTTGGCGGTTTGCTTGGTAGCCAATACGGTTCTGGATCAGGTGCTGCAAGCGTATATGCAAGTTATGCCAGCGGCAACGTCGATGGTAACCACAACGTGGGTGGCCTAGTTGGATACAACTCCGGTGCATCCGCCAGCATTGAAGGTGGCCACGCTAGTGGTCAGGTTAGTATTCAGAATGCTGGTGGAACGTCTGTAGGCGGTGGCTTGGTTGGTGCGAATGACTTTGGAGGCATCTCCAACAGTTACGCCACCGGCAATGTGTTGAGCGTGGCCAACCTCACTGCCACCTACGGTAGTAATAAAGTCGGTGGTTTGGTGGGCAGTAATTTTCAAGGCAGCATTGAAAACAGTTATGCCAGCGGTAACGTCAGCAGTGCATTTAACCTAAGTTATAACGGAACGACACCAAACGTCAGTGGCTACAATAAAGTTGGTGGTTTGGTGGGTTCAAACGTAGGTGGTCAGGTGTTAAATAGCCATGCCAGCGGCAAGGTGCAAGGCAACCTTAGCATTGCAGTAGACCAAGGCGCGGTTGATTACATTGAGGGGCTGAATAAAGTCGGTGGCTTGGTGGGCGATGGTTTTTATGGGGTAACGGATGCCAACTACGCCACTGGGGCAGTCAGCGCCAGCGCTATAGTGAATGTTGGAACCTATGGCTCGGTTACCTATAATTTGAATCTCGGCAGTTTGGCCGGAGGTTTGCAAGGCAACCATGACGGCAATTACGGTGGTGTGGGTAACAGTCATGCCAGCGGCAGCGTCACTAACGAAGTTAATCTTAATTATTTCAATTCCATCAATCAATTGAATCTGTTGAGTGCCAGCGGCGGCCTGCTTGGCAGCATCGATAACGGTGAGGTGTTCAACAGTTATGCCAGCGGCTCCATTACGGATGCCAGTAACTCAAGCCCGGTTCAGATTCAAGTCGGCGGCCTAGTGGGCAGCAATGACTACGGATTGATCACCGAAAGCCATGCCACCGGCAATGCCATCAGTCAATCTGGCTACGGCGAATTGGGTGGTTTGGTGGGCCGTAACTACGGCAGCATTAGCCAAAGCTATGCCACCGGCGATGTAATGGCTGGTTACAGGTACGGTTTCGGCTACGGCAACACCTTTATGGGTGGCTTGGTTGGGCATAATTACGGAGACATTAGCCAAACATATGCCACCGGTAGCGTGACCGGCAACGGGCTGGTTGGCGGCTTAGTGGGGCTGAACGATAACGGCGCTAACATAGACAACAGCTACGCTACAGGTTTAATTACCGCTGATGAGGATTTTGGTGGCTTGGTTGCTGAAAACCGCGGAACGGTTTCAAATAGTTTTTGGGACACCGATACCACCGGCGTAGCAGAGGGTTACGGCATTGGGTGGAATAATGGCGCTTGGGCAAACGGCACAGTGCAATCCGGCGTGACGGGTCTTAGCACGGCAGAATTTCTTAACCTAAGCAGTTATGCCGCTGCAGGCTGGGATTTTTGTGTTGACCACGCTGATCCGAATAACAACGGCACTTGGTTCATGATAGACGGCGAAACGCGCCCCTTCTTGCAATCCGAATACAGCACCACGATTAGCAACAGCCACCAATTGCAACTCATGGCGATGGATTTATCCGCCAATTACAGCCTAGCCAACAACATAGACATGGGCGCTGAGTTTGCTGACCGCAGTGGCCTATGGGCGACCGACACTGGCATTTCGACTGGTCGTGGTTTTGTCCCGCTGGGCACTTACGGCGAACGCTTTAGCGGCAGCTTGAACGGTAATGGTTACACCGTCACCGAGCTTAATATAAACCGCCCCGGCTTAAGTGGGGTGGGTTTGTTTGGCTACGGTGATGGCAGTATCAGCAATGTCAGCCTGCGCAATGTGTCCATAACTGGCTACGACATGGTAGGCGGCTTGCTCGGGGACAATAAGGGCGCGGTCTTAAATAGTCACGTGAATGGATCCTTAGTGGGCGTTGGCAGGGTTGGTGGTCTGGTTGGCTATAACCAACTAGAAGGGTCAATTGATGGCAGCCATACTGATGCTAACGTGCAGAGCAGCGGTTCCATAGGCGGCATAGGCGGTTTGGTTGGGTCCAATTACGGGTTCATCGAAAACAGCCATGCTGCAGGCAGCGTGATTGGCATTAGTCAGGTGGGCGGTTTGGTTGGCAGAAACGCCAATGCAATTAGCCAAAGTTATGCCACAGCCTCTGTGTCGGGCACTTCGAGTATAGGCGGTCTAGCCGGTAAAAATTTCGGCAATGGAGACATTAGCCAAAGCTATGCCAGCGGGGCGGTGACTGGTAGCGATAACGTCGGTGGGTTAGTCGGGCATAATCAAGGCGAGATTTCCGCCAGTTATGCTTTAGGTAGCGTAGCGGCTAATAGTCTTGTAGGAGGCTTGGTCGGCTATAACGATGGCGGCACCATCACTCAAACCTACGCAACCGGATCCGTCGCAGGCAATAGCTTCGTAGGAGGCTTGGTTGGCCTAAATGACAACGGAGTCGTCTCTGCTAGCTTCTGGGACATTGATACCACCTTGCAAATTGTTGCTATTGGCGTTAACGAAGGCATTGTTTCTCCATTAATTGGATTAACTACAGCAGAATTTTTAAATCAAGCTAATTTCACTTCGGCCACTCACGCTAACGGCATGATTAATTTCGGCTGGGATTTTACGGTTGATCACGCTGATCCGAATAACAACGGCACTTGGTTCATGATAGACGGCGAAACGCGTCCCTTCCTGCAATCCGAATACAGCACCACCATTACCAACAGCCATCAATTGCAATTGATTGCCATGGATTTGAGGGCTGATTACACCCTCGCCATTAATATCAACATGGCCACTGAGTTTAATAACCTCAGTGGCATGTGGGCAACCGACAGCGGCGCATCGACTGGTAGAGGCTTTGTGCCGGTCGGCAATGAGGGCAACCATTACACTGGCAATTTTGACGGACAGAATCACACCATTAGTGGTTTAACTATCACTCGCCCAACATTGGATGGCGTGGGTTTATTTGGCTACGGTCAATCGATTAGTAATGTGGGCTTATTAAATGTAGCCATCACAGGCGAGGATTACGTAGGCGGGCTAGCAGGGAATAACTATGGCAGCATAACCAACAGTTATGTTACGGGTACGGTGACCGGGGACGATTTTGTTGGCGGCTTAGTTGGTTGGACGTCGGAAGACAGTACGATTGTCAACAGTTACAGCGCTGCAACGGTTGTTGGTATTGATGATGTCGGTGGCCTGGTGGGTTACCATTCTGGCAGCTTGACTAACAGCTATGCTATCGGTGCTGTGCAGGGTAACGGCGATGTGGGTGGCTTAGTTGGGAATAACTCCGGGATAATTAGCAACACTTATGCTACCGGTGCAGTGCAAGGTGCTGGCGATTTGGGTGGCTTAGTCGGCTTTAATCACGGAACGGTTACCAACAGTTTTTGGGATACGACCTCCAGTGGCCAATCAACTTCTGATGGCGGCACCGCTAAAACCACTGCCGATCTTCTATTGCAATCTACTTACACGGATGCGGGCTGGTCATTTGGCTCGTCGCCTAATTCCGGCACTTGGTTCATGCTGGATGGTGAAACCCGACCATTCTTGCAGTCCGAATACAGCGCCAGCATCACTAACAGCCACCAATTGCAGTTGATGGCCATGGACTTGAATGCCAGTTACACATTGACTAACAACCTAGACATGTCGGCAGACTTTTCTAATGTCAGTGGCATGTGGGCAACCGATAGCGGCGCCTCAATTGGGCGTGGTTTTGTGCCAGTCGGTAACGACTTAGGCTATGGAAATAGCAATCCATTTACCGGCAGCTTTAATGGGCAAAATCAGACCATTAGCGGCTTAAGCATCAATCGATCAGACTTCAATGTGGGCTTGTTTGGCAAAGCCAACGCTAACATTAGTAATGTTGGATTAGTTGGTGTCAGCATTACAGGGGGATACGGCAGTTGGAATGTCGGTGCATTGGTGGGCGATAGCTTTGGCGCCATCAGCAATAGCTTTGTAACCGGCACGGTGGCCGGTGAGAGCAATGTCGGTGGTTTGGTTGGATTTAACGATTACGGCAGCATTAGAAATAGTTACGCCTCCGCCACTGTCACTGGATCCGGTGACGACGTTGGTGGCTTAGTGGGCGACAGCGAAGGGGGTCGTTTTACCAAAACTTATGCTACCGGCAACGTAACGGGAATTGACAGCGTAGGCGGATTAATTGGCGAGAATGAGAACGGCATGGTGCTTAACAGCTATGCCACGGGCAGAGTTAGCGGGCAAGACGATGTCGGTGGGCTGGTTGGCTATAACTACGACGGTGGCACGATTGCTAATAGCCATGCCGCTGGCAGCGTCTTAGGTGATAGCAGCGTCGGTGGTTTGGTTGGTAAAAACGAAAAAGCTAGCATCACTTCAAGTTACGCGACAGGCAACGTCAGTGCTATCAAGCAAATTCTTGTTGGCGACCCAGTTTACGGAATTGAGGCAAGTTTGAGTGTTGGCGGTTTAGTCGGTTATAACAACCTGAGCGGCATTATTGAGAGTTATGCCACCGGCACTGTGTTTAGTTCTTTGACTGTAAATTTGAATGATGTTGTTACTGGCGGTAATGTTTATCTTAATAACAATGTGGGCGGCCTAGTTGGCTTCAACGACGGATTCATTAGTCGAAGTTATGCCACGGGAGCCGCAAGCGGCATCACTAGTTTTGTAGGTAACAACTACAATGTGGCTGGTGATGTAAATATCAACAGTGCGAGCGGTGGTTTGGTCGGCTTAAATGGAAGCGATAAACTTGGGGGTGTTGATCAAAGTTATGCCACCGGCCATGTTGAAAATAACACCAGTTATTCCGGCGTTATTTCTTTGAATTTCAATAATGAGCCTGCTGTTGGCGGATTGGTCGGCTTTAACTATAACGGATACGTCGAAGACAGTTTTTGGGATACGACCTCCAGTGGCCAATCAACTTCTGATGGCGGTACCGCTAAAATTACTGCCGATCTTCTATTGCAATCTACTTACACTGATGCGGGCTGGTCATTTGGCTCGTCCCCTAATTCCGGCACTTGGTTCATGCTAAACGGTGAAACGCGTCCCTACCTGCAATCCGAATACAGCACCACGATTGCTAATAGCCACCAATTGCAATTGATGGCCATGGATTTAACGGCCAATTACACCCTTGCCAACAACATCAACATGGCCGCTGAGTTTAATAACCTCAGCGGCATGTGGGCAACTGACACCAGCACATCGACTGGGCGCGGGTTTGTGCCGGTGGGTAACGAAAATAGCCAGTTTACCGGCAGCTTTAATGGCCTAAATCACAGCATAAGCGGCTTAAACATCAATCGAACCGACAGTGCTGAAGATGTTGGGTTGTTTGGTCGCGCCAACGCTAACATCAGTAATGTTGGATTAGTCGGTGCCAATGTTACTGGTAGTTATGGTGTTGGCGGATTGGTTGGGTATAACTACGGCCAAATTAGCAATAGCTATGTAACTGGCAGGGTGACAGGTGAAGACAACGTAGGCGGTTTGGTTGGATTTAACGATTACGGCAGCATTAGAAATAGTTACGCCTCCGCCACTGTCACTGGATCCGGTGACGACGTTGGTGGCTTAGTGGGCGACAGCGAAGGGGGTCGTTTTACCAAAACTTATGCTACCGGCAACGTAACGGGAATTGACAGCGTAGGCGGATTAATTGGCGAGAATGAGAACGGCATGGTGCTTAACAGCTATGCCACGGGCAGGGTTAGCGGGCAAGACGATGTCGGTGGATTGGTTGGCTATAACTACGACGGTGGCACAATTGCTAATAGCCATGCCGCTGGCAGCGTGTTAGGTGATAGCAGCGTCGGTGGTTTGGTTGGTAGAAACGAATACGCAAGCATCACATCAAGTTATGCTTTAGGCAGTGTCGCTGGCAGCTTATCAAATGGCGACAGCGTTGGGGGCTTGGTTGGGTATAACTACGATGGCAGTGCTATTAGCAATAGTTATGCTGACGGCATGGTCAGTGGCAGTAACAGCGTTGGGGGCTTGGTTGGGTGGAATGCAGGCCCCATAAGCAACAGCCACGCTAAGGGTTTGGTGTTTGGGCGGGAAGACCAGGTGGGTGGCTTAGTCGGTGAAAACTTGGGCGACATTAGCAACAGCTATGCCAGTGGTTTGGTCTTGGGTTCGGGTAAAGTGGGTGGTTTGGCCGGTAGCAATGCAGCTGAGATTACCAACAGTTACGCTAGCGGCAGCGTAGTGGGCGTCGATAAAGTGGGTGGTTTGGTTGGGTATAACGCTAATAATGATGGCGATGTTAATGCCAATATTATCAACAGTTATGCCATAGGCAACGTGACTGGCAGCAGTGCAATCGGCGGCTTGGTTGGCACGAATTATGGCTCTGTTAGCACGACTTACGCCACTGGCTATGTGGTTGGTGGCACGGATGTGGGTGGGTTGGTCGGCGTTAATCAGGGCGAGATCACAAGCAGTGTTTGGGACACCGACACCACCGGCCAAGCATTGGCGATTGGATGGAATAACGAGTATGCGGCCGACCTAGTGGGCTTGTCGACGATGGATTTTCTTAATCAAGTTAACTTTAACTCGGCCACCACTGCCAACGGCCAAGTTAATGTCAACTGGAGTTTTGGTTCATACCCCAACTCCGGCACTTGGTTCATGCTAGGCGGCGAAACGCGCCCTTTCCTTCAATCGGAATACAGCACCAGCATCACTAATGGCCACCAACTTCAACTCATGGCCATGGACTTGAATGCGCATTACACGCTCGCAAATAATGTGGATTTAACGACCGACTTTAGCAAGCTCGGTGGCATGTGGGCGACCGATAGATCGGTAGACGCCGGTAAAGGCTTTGTAGAGATAGGCAACGACGAAGGCAGACGTTTTACCGGTGGTTTTGATGGCTTAGGTCATACCATTAGCGGCCTTTATATAAATCGACCTCTAGAATCGGATGTGGCTTTGTTTGGCTACGGTAACGCCAATATAAGCAATGTCGGTCTGGTGGACGTAAATGTGATGGCCAATACTTTTGTGGCCGGCTTGGTGGCAGATAACTACGGCCGCATCAGCAACAGTTACGTTACCGGCACGGTTACAGGGCTGGGGGATTATGTGGGTGGATTGGTTGCTACTAATTTTGGCAGTATAAGCGACAGTCATACTGATGTGGAAGTAACAGGTGCCTCGACCGTAGGCGGCTTAGTTGGAGTTAATCAGAGTACGGCTAGTATTGTTGCCGCCTACGCGCTGGGTGATGTTGCGGGTTCTGGTAATGATGTGGGGGGCTTGCTCGGCCACAATTGGTCTAGCGTTGCCATCAGCCACAGCCATGCTAGTGGTGATGTGCAGAGCACCGGCGGCAATAGCGTGGGTGGCTTGGTGGGCTTCAGTGAGAGCAACACCGCCATTGAAAATAGTTATGCTACTGGCAACGTGACGGGCTATGGGCACCTTGGAGGTTTGGTCGGACACATTAATTATGGAGCTATCAGCAACAGCTACGCTACCGGTGATGTCACCAGTACAACTAACGCTAATCTTGTCGGCGGTTTGCTCGGCTACAGTCAGGCGGAAGTCAATCAAACCTATTCCACGGGTTTGGTGAGCAGTGGCGGCAATGATGTCGGTGGCTTAGTAGGGCAAAACGATGGCGGCAACATAGCTTACAGCTATTGGAATAATACAGTCAACAGTGATTTAGCAGATAACGGCAACGGCGTTGGCTTAAGCTCTGCGGAAATGCGTTCCAGCAGTAATTTTGTTGGCTTTAACTTCACCAGCACACCGGGTGCGAGTGGCAATAATTGGGTGCTGGTTAACGATGATGGCACGCTGAATAATGCCGGTGATGCTGCAGGCGCCACTACACCAATGCTGGCCTCGGAATACGCCACCAGCATTGGCAATGCCCACCAATTGCAGTTGATGGTGATGGATCTTAGCGCCGATTACACCTTGGCGCACAATATCGATGTCAGTCGCACCGCAGGTTTGCATGATGTATGGACAGACGGCGGCGGCTTTGTGCCGGTTGGCAGTGAGGGCACCCATTACAATGGCAATTTTGACGGACAGAATCACACCATTAGTGGTTTAACTATCAATCGCCCAACATTGGATGGCGTCGGTTTATTTGGCTACGGTCAATCGATTACTAATGTGGGCTTATTAAATGTAGCCATCACAGGCGAGGATTACGTAGGAGGCCTAGCTGGAAATAATTACGGTAGCGTTGCCAACAGTTATGTCA
>CALFXV010000065.1 GCA_937957775.1 uncultured Methylotenera sp.
CCTAATTCCTGTTGGAGTTTTTGGGTAAAGAAAGTGAAGCCTCCAGAAACTAACAGGGTGTACAAGCCTATAGCATTAGCTCCGGCTAGTAATTCAGCGGCGCCAGGGTTAGGTCGTAAACGTTCCCGATAGACCGACTCTAATACATCGGCAGATACGCCCTCTAGAAGGGCTACGCGTCTACGCAAGCTTTCTTTAAAGTCTTTAATTTCACCGCGCATAGTGGCTTCAGTAATTTCAGAAACCGCCGCCTTCTTGCCAGTAAAGTCTGCAATCTCACCTGAGCGTGCTTTCGTATACAAGCCTTTCGGGTCACGCGCTTCGCAAATTGCCAATGGCGTACTGATGTAAATTTCTTTAAATTTGGCAGACCCAATTATGCTTTTGGCCATGGCCCGATCAGCCACCATGGGTGAGATCAAGGCGCTAATCACAATCAAGCCGGCCTCGTTCATGAGTTTAGCCACCTCGGCTGTACGCCGGATGTTTTCGCTGCGATCGGCCAAACTAAAGCCCAAATCGCGATTTAAGCCTCGCCGCACTTGGTCGCCATCCAGCACATGGCAAGCCCGCCCCGCTTCTAGCAAACGCTGCGCTAAAGCAAAGGCCAAAGTGGATTTACCGGCGGCACTTAATCCAGTTAACCAAACTGTAATCGGCTCATTCACGCTTAAACCACTCCTGCTTTTCGATCGATTAAATACGGTTCCAACTTCACACTGGGCCTTGATGCCAGTCCGTACTCCAAGCCCCTAGATTCATTACAAGGCTTTACTGAAAAACGCTCCAGAAAGGCTAACATGCCGCACTTAAGCTCTTGTCTAGCCAACTTCATGCCCGCGCACACTCTAGGCCCATTGATGAAAGGAATGAAAGCATGGCGCGGGTAGCTGGCCTCAATAAATTCTTGCCGTCTGGGTTTAAACAACAGGGGGTCGTGCCAATATTGCGAATCGCTGTGTACGCCAACAATAGAAATAACGATGGGCTCGTTTTCAGCAAAGGTCATGCCATTGATTTGAGTAGCCTGCCTACAAACGCGGCTGACATAGGGCACAGGAGTAAATACCCTAAGCACTTCATCAAGGAAGATAACCAACTCTTCCACATGCTGCTCAGCATGCCTAAACAGGGGTAAATCGCCTTGCCTAGTCATGCATTCTATGGCCCACAACAAGCCAGATGACGTGGATTCGGTTGCAGCAAACACGTTTTGTAATAGCTCGCCGACTGCACTGAAGTTTTTAATGCCCGATGCTTGCGTATCCAAGCGACTCAACAAAGCCCGCAATGCCGGATCGGCCTGCCACAAGGCCTCAAATTTGGCGAAAATGGCGGCTATATGCCGGCGACTTTGCTCGATAAATTCTGGCGTGCCCCCGACCCAAGCCATGGCTTGCTGATCTATTAACGCATCCCTGGTTTTGTTAACCAGATCCATGGGCCAGGGAATGGTGTTGGGCAAACCTAACGATTTAGACACTACTTCCAGCGCGGCATTGATAAATATTTCAAATAAATCAAATCGATCACTCTGCAAGCCGGCTTGCAAATGATGGGCATAAATCTGCACCAGCGCAGATTCATCCAGCAACACGGTCGACTGCGTGTAAAAGGATTGGGTAAGAGCGGCACGCTGCTTCCAGTCCTCACCACTGGCTGAAAATCGACCCACACACAAGGATTCCATAAACCCGTAATTCTTAACGAACACCTCAGGCTGCATGAAGATCGCCTTGGCCACCTCAGCCTGATCCACCAATTTTACTTGTAAAGGAAATGTGAAATCCGGGTTAGCCGCCTTGCGGTACAAATCGCCAACCACGGCGGTCAATATCTGTCCGCTGTCCACGCCATTTATTTTCATAAATTAGCCTTGGCTACCGGATTGTTCATGGTGGAAAGTTTGCTCCCTCGCGTCTATGGTTTGACGCTTGCTGTCGGCTCGGCCGTCTTGATAGGAGCGCATGGCATAGCCTTTTTTACCCTGACAGACATGCGACACGGCGCGCATTAATGGCAACAAGTAGCGCTTATGTTCCGTCACAATGATGGTAATGATGGCTGCGTTGCCATTTTGCCAATTTGGCGTTGGCAATTCACCGCCGTCTTTTAACCAACGCTGGGCGTCGCTATCATTCACCACTATCCAGCCTGCGTAAGCCACTATTTTTCCATCTAGGACTGCGGTGATGTTAGCTGAATATTTTAGCTGGTCGACCAGCTTCATCAACATCAAACGGAACGAGTAATTAAAGAAAGGCGGATGCCGAGAAACGATCAATGACACGCCAACCATAGCCGTGTCATTGAGACCGCTGCTGGCTAGCTGCAAATCAGCCAGCTTGGCGTTTGGCCTATCGTGATGATTCACCTTGGCGTCAGCCATGGCTTACTTCTTTTTTTGTGGGTAATAGGTTTGATAGAACCAGGCGTAAGCCGTTTCAATTTGCTTTTGTATGCGAGGCGGTATGGTATGTGGCTTGGGTTGAGCAATTTTTTCGGATTGCTTGTGCAAATACTTCATGCGGTAATGGCTGTCACTTTCGCGTATACCAGTGGCTATTTTTTCCGGTTGAATTTCGTAGGGCGACAAGCCTAACCAAACATAAATGTGGCTCATGCAGGCAGTTGGATTAGCCATCATGTCTTCAAAACGCACGAAGTACAAACGCTCTTGCACGTGCTTAGGCAAATCCGGCACCGCGTGCAGGGAGGTCAGCGGCGCACCGATGGATTTGTCTTTAGCAAATAAAATGTCGGCGCGACCAAAGCGATCGTAATCGGCCAAATGGTCTATGAAATCCAGCAATATGGTTTTTTGATGTTGTGCTTCTATTGATCCGTAAATTTGACCTAATTCGCGAATGCACACGATCAACTTGGCCTCCGGTTGTACGTGCAACAGCATTTCGATGGCATGCAACCAAGCCCGATTTTTATCCACCACCACGGTTTCTTTCGCGTCTTTGTACCAGCCCTGCAAAAAGCCTTGCATGGCCGAAGCCAAATGCGCGTAACTGGATTCAAAGTTGTTATCTAGCTGAGACAAAAAGAAGGTGTCGTCGCTGATCATGCGCCGTATGCCTAGCAGGGTATTACACAAAGGCGAGCTATGGCCCTCACAATTGATGTCAGGATGCTGCGCCAACAACTGGCATAGTAAAGTTGAGCCTGCACGAGGCAGGCCAGTTACACCAACAAATTTAGGCAGTTTAGTCATTGTGGCTTTATTGTAATGGCATATTGCTTGTTAGAACAGACCAAAGGGTTAGCAATCAATCATCGCATGGCGCAAAAATATCGATTAAAAAGTGCTGCTTAACTGCATCCACAACCTCGGGTTGGTGTCCTCGCTGATCGGTTCGGACAAAGCTGGCCCACCGTGCAAACGCCAAGCGATAGCACTTTTTAGCTGCAGGGCTTTGTAACTCGCATTTAGGCCAAACCCTGCGCCAACAATAGAACGGGTATTAGCCGTGTCAACAATGTAGGCCTCTTTATTAATGCGAACCGTCCCTGCATCAAAAAAAATCAAACCTTGCACCATATCGGTAAAGCCATGACGAAGTTCTGCATTCAGCATCAACCCTTCATCGCCACCACCTTCTCCTGGCGGATAAGCACGGACGCCATCGGAGCCGCCCAAGTAGAATTTTTCAGTAGAATTCAGGTTCTTGCTGGCCCACTGACCGGAAGCAGCAACATACAACACGTGCTTATCACTAATGCGCTGCAATCGACTAATGTTGAAATTAAGTTTAGCAAACCCCCCATGCGCATTTGCTGACGCATCGTCCTGCAACCAACTTACCTCATCTAGATTAAGGTTACCAAACACCACAGTAGCGCCAAAATTGGTCAGTCCGCCTCCCAGCCAAGCATCTTGTCGACTGCCTGTGACGCCAAGGTTCACTAAGCGCACTTTTTTATCCACGGTATCACCTTGAATGTCTTGGGTATCTTTTTGCTCTAGCGTCACGGTGCCATAAAGGCTAAGCGCTTGAGTGCGTATAAAGGGATAGCTTAAATAAACGCTGGCGCTGTTTGCCGAGCCATGCGCATTTAGATCAGCGTATTCCCGGCCTAGGCCATAATTCATATCCGAATAGGCTGCGCCTATTTTGAGACCATTACCGTTCAAGGGAAGCTGGTAAGCCAGCCGAGCATAGGTCATGTCTTGATCACTGGTCATGGCGCGAACGGTCAATTGATCGCCAAAATGAAAGGGGCTGTTAATAGCCAACGCCCCACCCAAGCGATTTTCGCCGGTGTAGTGACTACCGTAATTGT
>CALFXV010000066.1 GCA_937957775.1 uncultured Methylotenera sp.
TGGTGCCCGGAGCCGGAGTCGAACCGGCACACCCTTACGAGCGAGAGATTTTAAGTCTCTTGTGTCTACCAATTTCACCACCCGGGCGGATAGCAGGTCTACAACAATTTGCGGTGCGTATTCTATCACCTTAGTTTGCATTTTTCTAAGCAAAAAATGGCTTTTTTCAAGAATATTTGCAAAAGAACGAGTGCTAGCTTAATTCTTTAGACCATACATGGCGGGCGTATTGTATGCCTTTTAAATAGATTAAAAATCTATTGGTTTACGCTGGATCTTGGTTGATAATAGCGCTCTCCTGTTAACCGTAGCCCATTTTAATGTCATCCACTACTGGCAATAAAACAAAACTTTCCGCACTGACTTTAGCCGCACTCGGCGTGGTTTTTGGTGACATCGGCACCAGCCCCCTGTACACCATGAAAGAAGTGTTCTCGGTTGGCGCACATCCCGTGCCCCTCAACGAAGTCAATATGTTCGGCATTTTATCGCTGATCGTTTGGGCTTTAATCATGGTAGTGTCGGTTAAATACGTGGCTTTTATTATGCGCGCCGACAACCGTGGTGAAGGCGGCATCATGGCCCTGCTGGCTTTAGCCAGCCACAACGCGGCAGGCGATGCAAAAAAACAGCACACCATCATGTTGCTGGGCATACTGGGTGCCTGCATGTTTTATGCGGATGGCATGATTACCCCCGCCATTTCGGTATTGTCTGCGGTCGAAGGCTTGGAACTGGCCGCCCCGGTTTTACACCCCATGATATTGCCGGTCACTTTATTGGTTTTATTCATCCTCTTTTGGGCGCAAAGCAAAGGCACCGCTCTGGTTGGTGCATTCTTTGGCCCCATCATGCTGATTTGGTTTAGTGTACTAGGCGTACTGGGCATTCAAGGCATCATGCAAAACCCCAGCATATTGCAGGCCGTCAACCCAATATACGCATTGCACTTTTTAACCGTCAGCCCATGGGTTGCTTTCGTGGCATTGGGTGCAGTGGTCTTAGCAGTCACCGGCGCTGAAGCGCTGTATGCTGACATGGGTCACTTCGGCCGCCTACCGATACGCTTAGCGTGGTTTGGTTTTGTATTACCTGCGCTTATTCTTAATTATTTTGGCCAAGGCGCCTTGATTTTGCAGGACCCGGAAAGTGTAAAAAATCCTTTTTACTTATTGGCGCCAGAATGGATGCTCTACCCGCTCATCGTGTTAGCCACGCTGGCAGCAGTGATTGCTTCACAAGCGGTGATTACCGGGGCTTTTTCCGTATCTCGCCAAGCCTTGCAACTAGGTTATTTGCCGCGCATGCACGTTGCACACACCTCCGAAAGCGAAGAAGGGCAAATTTACATGCCACGCATCAACTGGGGCTTGATGCTAGGCGTGATGGCATTGGTCTTAAGTTTCAAATCCTCTGGTAATTTGGCGGCGGCATACGGCATTGCCGTGACCGGTGACATGGTGATCACTACCTTATTGGCCGGCATCGTTTTCCATCACATTTGGGGCTGGAGCAAATTGCGCACCGGCATGTTGGTCGCTTTGTTCTTGGTGGTCGACGTGGCTTTCTTTAGCGCCAATGTATTGAAAATACCGGATGGCGGTTGGGTGCCATTGGTAATAGGCATTTTTATTTTCACCTTGATGCTGACCTGGAAAACCGGTCGCAACATGCTCTATTCCATGCTTAAAAACGAAGCCATGGCCATAGACCCATTCATTGAAGCGGTCGGCGCGCACCCACCCTTACGCGTGAGTGGCACGGCCATATTCATGACACCTAACTTAGACGGCGTGCCGCATGCCATGCTGCACAACCTAAAACACAATAAAGTCTTGCACGAAAAGATGGTCTTGCTGACGGTCAAATTTCTGGATTACCCGCACACTTCCAATGAGGAACGCGTCACGGTAGAAGATTTACCCAATGAGTTTTACCGTGTCACGGTACGCTATGGCTTCAAGGACGAACCGGATTTGCCTAGGGATTTGGTCTTGTGTGCTGAGCAAGGTCTGGTCTTGGATGCCATGGACACCTCGTTCTTTGTCGGCAAAGAAATTCTCATTGCCAGCAACGCGTCCGGCATGGCTTTCTGGCGTAAGAAAATTTTCATCGGCTTATTTAGAAGCGCCGAAACCATCACCAACCAATTCAAATTACCACCGAATCGCGTGGTCGAGCTTGGCTCGCAATTGAAAATCTAAAGCCTTAAGCGAGTCCGCCCCATAGGCTGGAGCGTATTTGTTAAGGCTAACTTTAACCGATTGAGGTAAAATGGCGTTTACGCTTTTTAGCCTATTTTGCAATTTAATTTTGGACTATTCATTACTTTATCATGACTCAATTACAACAAACCATTGAAGCCGCTTTCGAAGACCGTGCCAACATCAACCCAGCCAACGCTAGCGCAGAATTAAAAGCGGCCGTTGCCAGCGTCATTGCTGACTTGGACGCCGGCACCTTACGCGTGGCGTCACGCGTGGGCAATAGCCAAAATTGGGAAACCCATCAATGGATTAAGAAAGCCGTGTTGCTGTCTTTCCGTTTGGACGACAACGTCTTGCTAGACGGCGCCAGCACCCAGTATTTCGATAAAGTACCGCCAAAATTTGCTAATTTCACGGCCGACGATTTTAAAGCCGGCGGCTACCGCGTGGTGCCAGGCTCCATGGTGCGTCGCGGTTCGTACATAGGCAAAAATGCCGTGTTGCTGCCTTCGTTCGTTAACATCGGCGCTTACGTAGGCGAAGGCACCATGGTGGATGCTTGGGCTACCGTAGGCTCATGCGCACAAATTGGTAAAAACGTGCACTTAAGCGGTGGCGTAGGCATTGGTGGCGTATTGGAACCCGTGCAAGCCGGCCCTACCATCATTGGCGATAACTGTTTCATTGGTGCGCGTTCTGAAGTGGTGGAAGGCGTGATTGTGGAAGACAACTGCGTGATCTCCATGGGCGTCTACATCGGCCAATCCACCAAAATTTACGACCGCGAAACCGGCAGCGTGACTTACGGTCGCATCCCTGCAGGTTCCGTAGTGGTGTCGGGCAACTTACCTTCTAAAGACGGCAGCTACAGCTTGTACTGCGCTGTTATCGT
>CALFXV010000067.1 GCA_937957775.1 uncultured Methylotenera sp.
TGTTTTAGACGGGAATAATCGCAGCGAGGCAGTGGCTTCCATGCCTGGCGTGCATCGTGTCAGCATCGATTTGCTGCTTAAAACCGCGGCCCAATGCGTGCAATTGGGCATACCGGCCATGGCTTTATTCCCCGTGGTCGACAGTGCGTTTAAGAGCTTGGACGCGGCGGAAGCCTATAACCCAGAAGGTTTAGCGCAACGCGCCGTGCGTGCACTGAAAGCGGCTTACCCGATGCTAGGCGTGATCACCGATGTGGCATTGGACCCGTTCACCACGCACGGTCAAGATGGCTTGATTGATCAAGCCGGCTACGTATTAAACGACGAGACCATAGAGGTCTTGGTCAAGCAAGCCTTGTCGCATGCCGATGCTGGCGCCGACATCGTTGCGCCTAGCGACATGATGGACGGCCGCGTCAGCCAAATTCGCGAAGCCTTAGAAAGCAGCGCGCACATCCACACCAAAATTCTAGCTTATTCGGCCAAATACGCTTCCGCGTTCTACGGTCCATTCCGCGACGCGGTCGGTTCTGCGGCTAACTTGGGCGCAGGCAATAAATACACCTACCAAATGGATCCGGCCAACAGCGACGAAGCCATGCAAGAAGTGGCGCTGGACATTTCCGAGGGTGCCGACATGGTCATGGTCAAACCGGGCATGCCATATTTGGACATCGTGCGACGGGTAAAAGACGAATTTGGCGTGCCCACCTTTGCCTACCAAGTCAGTGGCGAATACGCCATGCTTAAAGCAGCGGCACAAAACGGTTGGTTGGATGAGCAGGCCTGTGTCATGGAAAGCCTGTTGGCTTTTAAACGGGCAGGGGCCGACGGCATTTTGACTTACTATGCGCTCGATGCAGCGCGTTGGTTAAGCGCCAAGTAATCGGTAATTTAACCTTAAGGCCTTTAACTTAAGGGCCTTAAGTATCAAATCCTTAAAATAAAGCCATCACCTCGCTGATATTGGCGCGCTCGGCGTTGCTGCCATCGGCGGCACGGCGGGTGGCCACGCGAATTTCATCCACTTCAAACACGCTGAGCTTGATTTCACCGGCTTCGGTTTCCAATGAAAAGACCGGCACTTTTTTTCTAGGCCCGGCTTTTTTATCGCGCTTGCCTTCGTTACTCACCCGATAGGATTTTTCATTGGTTTCAAATGGGATGCTTTGGTTAAGCAAAAACATCTCTACTTCTTTTAGGCTATCGGCAAAAAGATGAATGTGTGTTTCCGAGCCTAAGCCGGCTGTGCCATCCAACACCGGACCGGTCAGATGCGGGTTGAATTTTTCTAATAATTGCATGGTGAACAGCGCATTTTTGCGCAAGGTCAGCAAATTTTCCGGTTGTTCCTCACTTAAAAAAAGCTGGTTATACAGCCTTAATTCTTCCTCTATTTCGGCATTGGAAGGCAAGGATAAATTGTCTATGGCATTAAATTGGCGGCCGGCTTTTTTCTTCGCGTAGGCAAAATCGGAAATGCCCTCTTCGGCCATCATTCTTGCCGCTTGTTGGGCAATAACTTGCCGCAGTTGCTGTAAATTTTCTTTGGCCATAATGACTGCTCATTGGCTTAACGGGCAGCAGGTTGCAGCACTTGCTGGGCTTGATTGAGGGCGTTGGGTTCGACCACCGGCGCGTTGGTCGGAGCGGGGCTAGTGGTAGGGGCGTTAGGCAGGTTTTCATGATAGAAATACTCCACCCGTTCGACGTTGTCGGCAAGCACGCTGACCGCATCGACGCCATCGGGCATCCACATCGCTTCTTCCGGCACGCCACGCAAGGCGCCGGCCATGTATCGTATCCACATGGGTAAGGCCGCACCCGCACCGGTTTCACCCGAACCCATAGGCCGCGGTTTGTCGAAGCCTATCCAGGCCACCGCCACTTGCCTTGGGCTGTAGCCAGCAAACCAAGCATCGATGTGCTCGTTGGTGGTGCCGGTTTTGCCGGCCAAATCACTGCGGCCTAAGTTTAAGGCACGCATGGCCGTGCCATTTTCAATTACGCTTTGCAGCATGGAGTTCATGATGAAGGCATTACGCGCGTCGATGACACGTGGCGCGCCGTTGCCGGCTTGGGTGAATTTATTGCTGACCAGTACTTTGCCGTTGTGGTCAACAATTTTAGTAATCAGATTCGGTTTAACGCGGTAACCGCCGTTAGCAAACACCGCGTAAGCCTCAGCCATTTCCATGGGCGTAGTGGAGCCTGCACCCAAAGCCATGGTTAAATAAGGTGGGTGATCGTCCGCGGAAAAGCCAAAACGGGTGACGTAGTT
Source organism: uncultured Methylotenera sp. (assembly GCA_937957775.1). Classification (GTDB taxonomy): domain Bacteria; phylum Pseudomonadota; class Gammaproteobacteria; order Burkholderiales; family Methylophilaceae; genus Methylotenera. The sequence continues at coordinate 2,282 of CALFXV010000067.1, forward strand.
TTGTGCATACCTCGGCCCTATTTCGTGCAATAAACGGATGGCCACCGTGTTCACCGAATGCGCCAAGGCTTTCCTTAAGCTCATCGCCCCCTCAAAGGTGTTTTCGTAATTTTGTGGTGACCAGGCTTTGTTGCCGGTTTCATTAGCAGCAAAGTTTAAGGGCGCGTCTTCCATTACCGTAGCCGGTGTGTAGCCTTTTTCCAGTGCGGCCGAATAGATAAACGGCTTAAAGCTGGAGCCAGGTTGACGGCTGGCTTGGGTAACGTGGTTGTATTTATTCTGGTTAAAATCAAAGCCGCCGACCAAGGCGCGTATGGCGCCATTTTCTGGGTCCAAGGCGACCAGCGCCGCTTCCACTTGTGGCAGTTGGGCGATGCGCCAACCTTCCCCTTGTTTAACGATGCGCACCACCGCGCCCGGTTTTAGGAGACGTTTGGCCGGGTCTTTGTCGTGCAGCATTTTGTCAACAAAGGCCAAGCCGCTGCCGCTGATGGTTAGGTCTTCGCCATTTTTGCTGTGTACTTGCACGCCTTTGGCTGAGACGGCCGTGATCAAGGCCGGCTCAAAACCATTCACCGTATCGAGGTCGTCCAAAGCAGAGGCCAAGGCATTTTCATCCTCGGCCAAGAGGGCGGCCAAATCCAAGGTTTTCTCTGGGCCACGGTAGCCGTGGCGTAAGTCGTAATCCATGACGCCTTCACGCACGGCGGCGTTGGCCGCTTCTTGGCTGGCTTTGTGTATGGTGGTGTAGACCTTAATGCCGCTGGAATAAATATCGTCTTGGTATTGCGCATACAGCTGCTCGCGCACAATTTCAGCGACGTATTCAGCCGACACGTCGCGGGATTGTTTAGAAGCTTTAAAACGCAAAGGTTGTTTTAGGGCATTTTTATAGACTTTTTCGCTGATAAAACCAAAGCGCTGCATGTCACGCAAGACTTCATGTTGCCGTTTGATAGCCCGCTTAGGGTTAATAAACGGGTTGTAGTTAGAAGGGGCTTTAGGTAGACCAGCCAACAGCGCCGCTTCGGCTAAATTCAATTTGTTAAGTGGCTTGCCGTAATACATTTGTGAGGCGGCGGCAAAACCGTAGGAACGTTGGCCTAAATAAATTTGGTTGATGTACAGCTCAAGAATTTGGTCTTTGGATAAATTGTGTTCAATTTTCACGGCCAACAAGGCCTCATTAACTTTAGTAACGATGTTGCGTCTGCCATTGGGCGAGGTAAAAAAGTTTTTTGCCACTTGCATGGTGATGGTGCTGGCGCCTTCGTGCGCGCGGCCGGTCACATTATTTTTAATGG
>CALFXV010000068.1 GCA_937957775.1 uncultured Methylotenera sp.
CATGGGCGCGCATGGAATGCACGCGGCCATCCCAATTATTAAAGCTACCGGTCACACTGACACGTTCAGCATTCGGTGCCCACACGGCAAAGCGAACGCCGCTGACGTTTTCTTGGACTTTCCATTGCGCGCCCAAGGTTTTGTGAGCTTGCAGCAAGCGGCCTTCACCAAACAAATACAGTTCATCTTGAGTAAGGCTGCTGCCAAAGGTGTAGGGATCATCACCGATAGTGATTTTAAGCAAGCAGGGCAGGCTTAAGGCGGTTTCGCTGCTTACTTCAAACAAGCCATCGGCGTGGGTTTTTTCTAGCGCTAGCCATAGCTTGCCGTTTTTGACGCTGACGCTGCTAGCTTGAGGAAGGAAGGCGCGGTATACGTAGCCGCCATCGATTTGGTGCAAGCCTAAAAAACTAAATGGATCGTGGTGCTTGGCTTTTAAAATCATGCGCAAGCCATCTTGAGCAAGTTTGGCAGCCGATTGCAGCGGCAATTTGTTTTTAGCAATGGGTTTGGCTGCCGATTTAGCGGCCACTTTTGCGGTTTTTTTTACCGCGACGCCTGTCGTGTTTGCCAAGATGCCTCTCCCTAAATTCCATTGCAAATTAATTGCGATTATTTGGCTTTATTTGCTTGTTAAGCCGTGTTTTAAGTAGATTATAGTGCTTTAAGCTGATTATAATGTAGAACAGAATGCTTGGAAGTTAAATTAAACCAGATAGCGCAAGGGGTTTGCTTGATGACCATCAAACTTCAGGAGGGTAGCATGACCGATACGCAAAAAATGAGTCAACATTCAGACCGTTTTATTAGTACATTAACAAAGCATACCGCAGCCATCATATTGGCTGGCGGGCGCGGCAGTCGCTTGAAAAACTTAACCGATTGGCGGGCTAAGCCGGCGGTGCAATTCGGTGGCAAATACCGGATTATCGACTTCCCTCTATCTAATTGCATTAATTCCGGTATACGCCGCGTCAATGTGGCTACGCAATACAAGGCGCAAAGTTTAATCCAACACTTGCAGCGCGGTTGGGGATTCTTGCGCGGTGAGTTTGATGAGTACGTGAATATTATTCCAGCGCAACAACGCATCTCGGAAGACTGGTATAAAGGAACGGCTGACGCGGTCTACCAAAATATGGACTTATTGCGTGAAGGCGGTGCCGACTACATCTTGATATTGGCCGGTGATCATATCTACAAGATGGATTACGGTAGAATGCTCGCTACCCATGTGAAAAATAACGCCGACATGACGGTCGCCTGCATTAACGTGCCGTTGGAGGATGCCAAGGGCTTTGGCGTATTGGCGGTGGACGACACGGATAGGGTGGTGGAATTTGCTGAAAAGCCGGCCTCACCTAAACACATGCCCGGTGATCCGACTAAAGCGTTTGCTAGCATGGGCATTTATATATTTAACGCCAAATTTTTATACGAGCAATTGGTGCGTGACGCGGGTGACCCAAAATCCAGCCATGATTTCGGTGGCGACATCATCCCTTACATTATCAAAAAATACAAAATCCAAGCCCACCGCTTTACTGAAAGTTGCGTAGGCGCTAAAAATGGTAATTACTACTGGCGCGACGTGGGTACCATAGACGCTTATTGGGAAGCCAACATGGAATTAACTCGGGTGATACCCGAGCTCAATCTATACGACAGGGACTGGCCGATCTGGACCTACCAAGAGCATTTGCCACCGGCTAAATTTGTCTTTAATGATGAAGGGCGTGCTGGTTGCGCGACCGATTCCTTGGTTTCCGGTGGTTGTTTAATCAGCGGTTCTACGGTAGACAGTTCGGTGTTGTTTTCCGATGTGCGCGTGCACAGTTATTGCAAGATTGAAGGCACGGTTATTCTGCCTAAAGTGACGGTGAATCGCCACGTGGTATTAAAAAATGCCGTGATAGACCGGGGTTGCGTGATTCCTGAGGGCATGCAGATAGGCGTGGATTTGGCCCTGGACGCAAAACGTTTTTATGTGTCTGAAAAAGGCATAACCCTGGTGACGCCAGATATGTTAGGGCAAGATTTATACAGAGTTGTTTGATATATAAATCAAATGCTTATAAATTATTTTTAATGTTTAATGAAAGTTGTGTTTAATTGAAGTCAACTCGCCCTAAGCTGTACCTCAACCTTTATTGGCACATGCATCAACCGGATTACCGCGACACCGTTAGCAATGAATACGTATTGCCTTGGACCTATCTGCATGCCATAAAAGACTACAGTGACATGGCTTATCACCTAGAAGCCAATCCGAAAGCGCGCGTCAGCTTTAATTTTGTTCCCATCTTGCTCGAGCAGTTGCAGGATTACAAGGAGCAATTTAGCACTAATAGCTTGCGTGATCCGCTCTTGGCTTTGCTGGTACATGAGGATTTGTCTGGCTTAAATGAGGCGGAATGCCAATTGGTAGTTGAAAGCTGTTTCAAAAGCCACCATGAGAAAATGCTCAGCCCTTTCCCGCATTACCAGCGTTTATTAAGCGTATACCAACAAGTGGAGCAGGCCGGCTGTCAGGATCAATTTCGCTATTTGTCTGGTCAATACAAAGCCGATTTATTGGTTTGGTATCACTTAGCTTGGTGCGGTGAAAGCTTACGTAGGAACAATACAGTCGTCCAAGACTTAATGACCAAGGGCGTGCTGTTTAGCCTGAGCGATAGGCAGCAACTTTTTGCCGTTATTGCCGACACCATAGCCGGACTGATTCCTCGCTATAAAACCTTGCTGCAGCGCAAGCAAATCGAGATTTCCAGTACACCTTATTACCACCCAATTTTGCCTTTGTTATTGGATTTTAAAACCACGCTGGACGCCATGCCTTACGCGCCTTTGCCCAAATATTCCAAGTATGCAGGCGGTCCAAGTCGTGCAGTTGCCCATGTAACGGCAGCCAAGGCTTACCACGAAACTATTTTTAATGAACCGCCGCGCGGTATGTGGCCAGCCGAAGGCGGCGTATCTGAAGCCGCTTTATCATTGATGGCGGAACAAGGCGTAGCATGGGCAGCCACCGGTCAATCGGTGCTGGTCAACAGTTTATTAAAATCGCAGTTATGCGTGGATGATAAAAACGATTACCTCTATCAACCCTATCGAGTCAGCAAAGGCAAGCAGAGCTTGCTGTGCTTTTTTAGGGACGACAACCTGTCCGATAAAATAGGCTTTGAATACGCAAAAATGCACACGCCGGATGCCGTGCAAGATTTTATTGCCAATTTAGAGCGGATTCATCAAGCGGAGAGTAGCGATTCCTCTCAAGCTAAAGTGGTTAGCGTGATTTTAGACGGTGAAAACGCATGGGAATATTACCCTTACAACGGCTACTATTTCTTAACGGAGTTATACGAAGCCTTGACTGCGCACCCCGATATTGAAATGACTACCTTCAGCGATATCGTCAGCATGATTGAATCCAAGGCTAGCACAGCAGACCGTATTACTGCACCAGCTCTGCCCCACATTGCAGCAGGCAGTTGGGTATACGGTACGTTTAGTACCTGGATAGGCAGTAAAGACAAAAACTTGGCTTGGGATTTGTTGTGCGAAGCCAAAAAAACTTACGACAGCGTGCTAGCGGCGGACAAGCTTAATGCCAAGCAAATCGCCGCCTGTGAACGGCAATTGTCTGTATGCGAAGGGTCGGATTGGTTTTGGTGGTTTGGCGATTACAACTCGTCCGACAGTGTGGCCAGTTTTGATCAGCTTTATCGCCGCAATTTGATGAATTTATACGCTTTGTTGCAGCAACCCGTTCCTAAAGTCTTGCATAGCAGCATCAGTAGCGGTGGCGGTCATGCGGACAATGCAGGCACCATGCGCAGAGGTCAAGCCTAATCGCCTGCGGCATAGCGATTGGGCATAGGCATTCATGGCAGACACACACTACAGCGCCCCGTTAAATAAACGCCGTGCCGGGGTGTTGCTGCACATCAGTTCCTTGCCTGGCGCTAACTCGGTAGGTAATTTGGGTCAGGACGCTTACCGATTTGTTGATTTCTTGCAGGCGGTCGGTGCCAGCGTATGGCAAACCTTGCCTATCAATATGCCGCATGCCGATAATTCACCCTATCAGTGCCTATCTGCTTTTGCGGGCAATACCGACTTTATAGACCTATCGGCACTGGTGGCGGATGAATTGTTGAGTGCAGCCGATCTTCAAGGGCGCTTAAGCAGACCGGCCTTGTTTTCTAAAGCCTATGAGGCTTACACCCGTATTAATTGCGCTGGCATGCAGCAGGCTTACGCCGAGTTTTGTCAACAACACGCCTATTGGTTAGCGGATTTTTCGCTATTTTTAGCCCTACGACAGCACTTTAAACAGCAGGCTTGGCATCAATGGCCAGCCCCTTATAAAAACCGCGATGCGGTCAACTTAAAGCAGGCTCGCCTAGATTTGGCTAAAGAAATAGCCGAGATTGAATTTGCCCAGTACTTGTTCTTTAGTCAGTGGCAAAAACTCAAAGGCTATGCCACATCAAAAAACGTGTGTTTGTTTGGAGACATCCCGATTTTTGTGGCATTCGATAGTGCAGACGTTTGGGCTAAAGCGCATTTGTTTAAATTGGATGCCAATAAAAACATGGCGGTGGTGGCGGGTGTGCCGCCGGATTATTTTTCGGCTACTGGCCAGCGTTGGGGCAACCCGCATTACGATTGGCAAGCCATGGCAAGCGACCACTATGCCTGGTGGATAGCGCGCATGGCAACGCAAAATGCCTTGTTCGATGTGGTGCGCATAGACCACTTTAGAGGCTTGCAAGCGGCATGGGAGATCCCGGTGGATGAGGCCACGGCGATCAATGGCCATTGGGAATTGGCACCAGGCGTGGCTTTGCTTACAGCTATCAAGCAAGCCTTGCCGACTATTTGTTTGGTTGCTGAGGATTTGGGCATCATCACCGATGAAGTGAACCATTTACGCCTGCACTTTCAATTGCCAGGCATGAAGATTTTGCATTTTGCCTTTGGTGGCGATAGCGACAACCCCTATTTGCCGGAAAATATAGAAGAAAACAGCGTGGCCTACACCGGTACGCACGATAACGACACCACTCTTGGTTGGTATCAGGCATTGGATGAAGCGCAAGGCCGGCATCTGCAAGCGCACTTGGTGGCACATTTAGGCGAGGCGCATGAGCGTAACATGCCCATGGATTTGGTTAGCATGGCCATGCACTGTAAGGCTTTGTTGGCTGTGGTGCCCATGCAAGATGTGCTTGAATTGGATGGTCAGCACAGGATGAACACGCCAGGCACGGCCAGCGGGAATTGGCATTGGCGTTTTAATTGGACGCAGCTTACCGATAGCATGCGGACCCAATTTGCCCGTGTCGTGAGCGAAAGTGGGCGGTCATAAAACCATGTGGATAGGCATGGATATAGGTGGCACCAACTTGCGTTTAGGCGTGTTTATCGGCGAAGGCTCGCCCAAGTTGCTTGAAGAAATGCGTTTTCAGGCGGACTTTAGCAAACTTTGCATGGCGCACAAAGACGCGCCCGACCAAGCATGGCAGCAAATACTCAGCACGCTAGCGTATGCTATTGCCACAGTGCGTAAACAATATTCGGCCGTAGTGGGCGTGGGCATAGGTTTTCCAGGTTTTATTGATCCAGATAGCCAAAAAATAGTGGCTTCGCCTAATTTACCGGGTTTGCACCAATTGGACTTGAGTGCCGATTTAAGCCGCTTAATTGCCTTGCCAGTATGGACGCTAAACGATGCCTTGGCCGCAGCCTACGGCGAATATGCCTTGCGCGCGCAAAAAATGAACAGCTTGATTTATCTGGGCCTAGGTACCGGGGTAGGCGGCGGCATGATACTGGATAGACGAGCCGTGGCTGGTCAGCATGGGGTGGCCATGGAAGTGGGGCACATCATTATTCAGCCGCAAGGCCGTTTGTGCGGTTGCGGTAACCGTGGCTGCATGGAGCAATATGCCTCAGCGAGCGGTGTAAGCCTAACTTTTTTTGAGTCCAGCGGTCGGCATGAGAGTGCGCTGACCATTGCGGAATTGGCGCAAGCAGGCAATCAAGCCGCTAAGCATGCTTATGCCATCGCTGGCAGCGGCTTGGCCCAAGCATTGGCGCAAGTGCTGAAAGTAGTAGACATCAGCCAAGTGGTGATAGGCGGTGGCATGCGAGCAGCCTGGCCATTGATGGAAGACACGTTCGCCCAGCAATTGGATGAAGATTTGATACCGGTGCTACGTGGCAAAATTAGCCTACACTTGTCTGAATTGGGCGATCAAGCTGGCATGTTAGGGGCTGCCATGTTGGCCAAGGCTTACAGCCAGGTTTAAGAGTGATCTTTTGTAGGCAGCGTGGCGAGATAGAGCGATTCGACTTTAGCCCTGGCCCATGGGGTTTTACGCAGGAATTTTAGGCTGGAAGCCAGACTGGGCTCGTGACTAAAGCAGCGCACCGGTATGCGGGTGGCTAAACCCGGGTAGCCATAATGTTCAATCAACTGGCTTAGCTTGGTAGCAAGGGTAATGCCATGCAAAGGGTTATTAATTTGATTGCTAGGGCAGGGATTCATTATGATCAGTGTAAGGCTTGGCTGTAAAACGGCCAATAAAAACATTAAGGATAAATGCGCATGAGCATGACTTCATTAGACCAGCAAGCAGTCGGCATGGCCGACATAGGCAACCGGCTAGCGTTTAGCAAAAAGCTGCAAAACACCACCAATAAAATTCACGCAGCCAAGTGCATAGATGAGATTTTAACCGAAGTCAGCAGCGAGATTTGCGATTTGTTTGCGGCGGAGCGCATTACGCTATACCTACAATGCGATGACGGCAAGGCCATCGTCTCTAAAATAAAAACCGGTCTTAATCAATTCAAAGAACTGAAGTTGGCTATCACGCAAACCAGCATAGCCGGTTACGTGGCGCTCAATAAATGTTTGCTAAATATCGCTGATGTATACGATGACGCCGAGCTATTGGCCATCAGTCCATCCATCCAATTTCTAAAAGAAGTCGATTTAAAAACCGGTTTTCACGCTAAGCAAATGTTGGTATTTCCAATATTGTCCGCGGACGACGGGCGCATGATAGGCGTGGTGCAATTAATTAACAGTTTGTCCGGCTTGCCGTTCTCCCGTTTATTGGAAGAGGGTGCGCCTGAGTTGGCTAAGACACTAGCCATCGCTTTCGATCAACGCCAAGCCATGCCCTTGATCAAAAGTAAGTTTGATGGTTTGGTGGCTGCCGGCCACCTTAGCCAAGAGGAATTAGCCAGCGCGCAACGATTGGCGCGTAGCCAAGGCAGCGATTTGGAGTCGGTATTAATAAATGATTACCAAGTGCAGGTTCGCCACATAGGCAGGGCTTTATCCGAATTTTTTAATGTGCCGTATGAGCCTTACCAAGCCGATCGCCTGAAGCCGGTTGATTTGCTTAAGCAGCTCAAGCAGGAATACGTTGAAGCTAACGCTTGGTTGCCAATATCACTAGGCGATCAAGACAGCCTGGTGATACTCACGCCGGACCCAGAGCGAATTAAAAGCAGCGGCATTGTCAGCCACGTTTTCCCAAGGTACCT
>CALFXV010000069.1 GCA_937957775.1 uncultured Methylotenera sp.
CATCGGTATCGCCAATTTTGACGTGGTCGATTTTGTACATAGTCTGAATGTAACCACCATTCAAGTTCTTGTTCATGATTCTACCTTTAGAAACCGTTCCTCCAGCAGCAGATCCATTGATATCAGAAGTATTAGCACCTTGGCTTATGTCCAAACCGGGTGTTTTACCCCAGTTCCATTCACCTTGCAAACCAAACGGCATCGGGTACATCATGAAACTGATGCCCACGCGCTCATCTTTACAGCCGGCTGCCGCACAGCCGTTTTCTGGTGTCACACTGTTTGCTGCAGAACTCGTGCTGTTGGTTTGATCTGCTAACCTTTTGTATGCAGTTGTAGATCGCACGTATTTACCTGTGTAACCTTGAATACCGGCCTCGTAGATTTGGCCAGATTCGGTTTTCCAAGGGTAAGTTAAACGCGCTACCGTATGGTAATTGCTGTTTTGATCTTGTTGGTTCGCACCCTGACCGTTGTAAGCACCTATGCCAAACATACCGTAGTTGCCTGAGTGTTTTAAACCACTGTCAGCAATTTCTTTAAACAATTTTTGGATATTATCCGGTGTGTAGTAGTAAAACGCACCTAAATCACGCTCATCACGCACCGCACTGTTAAATGCGTCGGCACGGTCCATCGCTAAACGGTTTTGTGACGATTGCAAGTTTTCAAAGCCGTAAGGCACTTTAGATTGACCCACACGAATACGGTGGACTTTGTCTTTGGTGATGTTTAAGTCGCCGTAGTAATCGCGCAATTGAGCCACATTATTGGTGGTGCTTGCAGAACTGCCAAAGTCTGGTTGAATGTAGTAATCCAAACGGTCGCCGGCAGAGCCAGAAATGATCACACGCGCCCGACGAATAATAAAGTTTTTATCTTTATCGGCCATGGAATTAACGTTACCTACTGAGCGATCAGACCACAAGTTAATACCCTGATTGCCAGCTTCGCTACCCAACAATTGGGTATTGCGGATTTGCAAGTAACCACGGATGTTCATTTTGCTGGCAGCATGCACGGTGGTGTCTTTTTCTTTTTTGGCTGCGCCTGTTTCACCGCTGTGGCCTTTGGTAAGCAATGCACCTTCTTCTTCGGTTAACACGCCTTTCATCACCAGCGCATTGACGATGTCGTTAGTGGAATCGGCATGCGCCAAGCCACCAAAACCCATCAGGCTAGTGCTGGCTAGGGCAGTAACCACCAATTTACTTAGTTTAACGTTCATTCAAAATCCCCTAATTAATTTACAAAAATACTTACTTGCAACACGAGGGTGATTTTGTGTGACTTTTATGACAATTTGATGACAGAGAATGAACTAGTGAAATAAAACAGATTGACTGTTGTTTTTTTGCAACAATCATAATGATGAGCGCTTAGGCAATTTTAAGGGCCCATGAAAAAAGCCATCCCCACTTGAGGATGGCTTGTAAATTAAGGTCAAGAATAAAGCTTAAACGATTTAGCTAGCTTTCAGCGCGCATGTGCGGGAACAAAATCACGTCACGAATACTGGCGCTGTCGGTGATCATCATGACCAAACGGTCTATGCCTATGCCGCAGCCACCGGTAGGTGGCATGCCGTATTCCAGGGCGCGAATGAAGTCCGCATCGTAGAACATGGCTTCGTGGTCACCGGCCTCCTTGGCTTTCATTTGCGCATGGAAACGGGCCGCTTGGTCTTCGGCATCGTTTAACTCACTGAAACCGTTGGCGATCTCGCGACCGCAGACAAACAACTCAAAACGCTCGGTGATCTCCGGATTGCTGTCCGAAGCTCTAGCCAAAGGCGACACTTCCACTGGGTAATCAATAATGTAGGTTGGCTCCCACAATTGGCTTTCAGCGGTTTCTTCAAACAAGGCCAATTGCAAGGCGCCCAAGCCGGCATGGTCAAACGGTTTGGTGCCGTGTTTAAGTATTTCCGCGCGCAAGAAGGCCGTGTCGTTTAATTGCGCCAAGCTGTATTGCGGGGCGTACTTTTGTATGGCGCCGACGATGGTTAAGCGTTGAAAAGGCTTGCTTAAATCCAACTCGCGGCCTTGGTATTGCAAGACCGCGGTGCCGCGCGCAGCGATGGCAGCGGTGCGTATGCAGTTTTCAGTAAAGTCCATCAACCATTGGTAATCGGTGTAAGCCGCGTAAAACTCCATCATGGTGAATTCTGGGTTGTGCCGAACGCTTAAGCCTTCGTTTCTAAAGTTTCGATTGACTTCGAAAACGCGCTCAAAGCCGCCCACCACCAAGCGTTTCAAATACAACTCTGGCGCAATGCGCATGTACATTTGCATGTCCAGCGCATTGTGGTGCGTAATAAAGGGCTTAGCAGAAGCGCCACCAGGGATGGGGTGCAACATCGGCGTTTCCACTTCTAAGAATTCATTTTGCAACATGAATTGGCGTATGGCCGATACCACTTTGCTGCGCGCCACAAAGGTGGCACGGGTTTCTTCGGAGGTGATGAGGTCAACGTAACGCTGACGGTATTTCACTTCTTGGTCTTGCAAACCGTGGAATTTTTCTGGCAAGGGGCGCAGGGATTTGGTCAGCAAGCGAATTTCACTCACTTTAATCGACAGCTCGCCGGTCTTGGTTTTAAACAAGTGGCCGCTGGCACCCAAAAAGTCGCCCAAGTCCCAGTGTTTGAATTGCTCGTAGACCTCTTCGCCTATGGCATCTCTGGCTACGTATAGCTGAATACGGCTGCCGGCGTGTTCGCCGCTGCCGTCTTGGATGGTGGCAAAGCTGGCTTTACCCATCACCCGTTTTAACATCATGCGACCCGCCACCACCACATTCACTGGCGCGGCTTCGAAGGCTTCGTTTTCTTTATCGGCATGGGCAGCCAGCAAATCGGCGGCTTTGTGTTGTGGCTTAAAGTCATTCGGAAACGCCACCGCACCTTGGCTTAGGCTGCTGGCACGCAAGGCCTTTAACTTTTCACGGCGCTCAGCGATCACGTGATTTTCGTCGACGGCCACTAGGTCGTTATCTTGCTGATTATTTTGCTCGTTGCTCACACTCATACTCCCTGCTTCAAACTTTCAGTAATAAATGGATCCAAGTCGCCGTCTAACACGCCTTGGGTATTGCCAATTTCCACACTGGTACGTAAATCTTTAATGCGCGATTGATCGAGCACGTAAGACCGAATTTGATGGCCCCAACCGATGTCGGTTTTGGCATCTTCTAAGGCTTGTTTGTCGGCATTGCGCTTATTTAGTTCTAAGGCATACAACGCGCCCTTCAACATGGCCATCGCTTCCGCACGGTTGCGGTGTTGCGAGCGATCATTTTGACACTGCACCACGGTATTGGTCGGGATGTGCGTGATGCGCACCGCCGAGTCGGTTTTGTTAATGTGCTGACCACCGGCGCCACTGGCGCGGTAGGTGTCGACGCGCAAATCGGCTGGGTTGATGTCGATTTCTATGCTGTCGTCCACCTCGGGGAAAATCTGCACACTGGCAAACGAGGTATGGCGCTTGGCATTGGAATCAAACGGCGATTTGCGCACCAAACGGTGCACGCCGCTCTCGGTACGCAAGGTGCCGTAAGCGTAATCGCCACTGACCTTGATCGACGCGCCTTTGATGCCGGCCACGTCGCCATCGGACAATTCCAGCACCTCGACTTTAAAGCCTTTGCGTTCGGTGTAGCGCAAATACATGCGCAATAACATATTGCACCAGTCCTGCGCCTCGGTGCCGCCGCTGCCCGATTGAAATTCAATGAAGCAATTGTTGGCGTCCATGGGGCCAGAAAACATGCGCCTAAATTCCATCTCGGCAATTTGTTTTTCCAAAGCCTGCGCATCGCTGGCGACACTTAATAGCGTGGCGTCATCGTTCTCTTCGCGCGCCATGTCAAACAAATCTTGCGCGTCTTGTAGGCCAGATTGCAAATAAATCAAGGCCTCCACCACCAAACCCAGTTCACGCTTTTCTTTACCTAAGGCTTGGCTTTTGGCGTTATCGCTCCAGATTTTTGGGTCTTCTAATAAGCCGTTGACTTCTTCTAGCCGCTGACTTTTTGTCTCAACGTCAAAGATACCCCCTAAGGGCTTGATTGCGCTCAGCCAAATCCACTAGGCGATGGGCAATGCTATTGAGTTGTTCGGCTTCCATGACGGCTCGGCTGATTTAGAAAAAACAGCATTATACAGCAAAGGCTTAGCCCATTTAAAACCTATTGAGGATGACCGATCTGGGCTTTGACGCCTATAAATTCACTACTTCGCCGTCTTCCTTAACAAAGCGACCGATATCGGGGTTATCCAATAAACTCAACACCAACTCAGAAGGACGGCACAGCTTGACGCCTTTTGCCGTAACGACGATGGGGCGATTGATGAGGATGGGGTGCTGCAGCATGGCATCGATTAAAGCGTCCTGGCTTAAATCGGGGTTAGCCAAACCCAACTCTTCATAAGGCGTGCCTTTCTCGCGGATGAGGGCGCGCACATCGCCGCCCATGGCAGCTATCAGCTCAATTAATCGGGCGCGGCTGGGCGGGGTTTTTAAGTATTCAATAACCTCAGGCTCTACGCCACTGGCGCGTATCATGGCCAAGGTATTGCGCGAGGTGCCGCAAGCTGGGTTGTGATAAATGGTAATGGTCATGGTTTTTCCTTATGCCGCTTGATACCAATTTTTACTTTGATTAACAATGGCCACCACCGACAACATCACCGGCACTTCAATTAACACGCCGACCACGGTGGCAAGCGCAGCGCCAGAGTGAAAGCCGAATAAGGCGATGGCCGTGGCAACCGCTAACTCAAAAAAATTGGAGGCGCCTATCAAAGCCGAAGGCCCCGCCACGCAATGCGCCACTTTAAATTGCTTATTCAGCCAATAGGCCAACATGGCATTGCCGTAGGTTTGAATAAGAATAGGCACGGCCAATATGCCTATAATTAAAGGTTGCGCCAAAATCTGCTGACCTTGAAAGCCAAACAACAGCACCAAGGTGCTCAACAAAGCCATTAAAGAAAGGGGTTGCAGGCGCTTAAGCATGGCATCCAAGCTCGTTTGGCCTTGCTTTAGCATAAGCCGGCGTAGCAATTGGCTAAATAACACCGGCAAGACGATGAATAAACCCACTGAAATGAGCAAGGTGTCCCAAGGCACAATGATGCTGGACAAGCCCAACAGCAAGGCGACCAAGGGCGCAAAGGCAAACAACATGATGCTGTCGTTGATGGCCACTTGCGATAAGGTGAACTTGGCATCGCCATCGCACAAATTACTCCAAACAAACACCATGGCCGTGCAAGGGGCAGCAGCCAGCAATATCAAGCCAGCAATGTAGCTGTCCAATTGCTCCGCGGGCAGCCAATCGGCAAACAAATGACGGATGAACAGCCAAGCCAACAAGGCCATGGAAAAAGGTTTAACCAGCCAGTTGATAAAAAGCGTCACGCCTATGCCACGGCCATGAGCCAGCACTTCTTTCATGGCAGAAAAATCAATTTTCAGCAGCATGGGGATGATCATCAACCATATCAGCGCTGCCACCGGCAAGTTAACTTCGGCTAGTTTTACGTTGGCCACCGCTTGAAAAAAGCCTGTAAAAAACTGACCCAAGACAATGCCCACGACTATGCAGCCCAGCACCCACCAGCTGAGGTTTTTTTCAAACACGCTTATTTTTGCTGGGCTACCGCCGCTTGCGCTTAATGATTTCATGTGACTGATTCCTAGTAAAACTCAGCTATTTAAAAGTCATGTATTTTGAGCCCAGGCTATGTGTCGCTAGCGATTTACCCAGCCGGCAAACAGATAAACCAGCGCTAATATAATTTATTTGGCGGACTTTAGGAATTTTTTATTCCGGCCAAAGCGGTTACGTTAAAATTGTCATATACTTGTCACAATTGAACCTTATTATTGACGTTGGTTAAACACAATACTTAAACAACGAGGGAGTTTTTATGAGCAACGTATTCCGCAAGTCCTTAGGCATTGCCGCCTTGCTAGCCATCCAATTTGCCGCGCCATCAGCCATGGCAGCCGAAAAAATCATCAAAGTAGACGGCTCCAGCACGGTTTACCCGATCACGGAAGCAATGGCAGAAGAGTTTCAAAAAGCCACCAAAACCAACGTGACTGTCGGTGAATCCGGTACGGGTGCTGGCTTTAAAAAATTCTGTCGCGGTGAAACAGACATCTCTAACGCGTCACGCCCAATTTTGCAAAAAGAAATGGATGCCTGTAAAGATGCTGGCATTCAATACATCGAATTACCAGTAGCGTTCGACGCTTTGACCGTGGTGGTGAACCCGAAGAACGATTACGTTAAGAGCTTAAGCGTGGCTGAATTAAACGCCATCTGGAAATCTGGCTCTAGCGTTAAAAACTGGAAACAAGTTAATCCAGCTTACCCAGACAAAGCTTTGGCTTTATACGGCCCAGGTACGGCTTCTGGTACATTTGATTACTTCACTGAAGCCGTTAACGGTAAAGCTAAATCCAGCCGTACCGATTACACGCCATCCGAAGACGATAACGTGTTAGTGCAAGGCGTATCAGGCAATGCCGGTGGCCTAGCTTATTTTGGTTACGCTTATTACGAAGAAAACAAAGACAAATTACGCGCCGTGCCCATCTCAGCTAAAGCCGGCTCACCTGCAGTGATGCCTTCGCCTGAAGCTGTGAAAGACGGTACTTACCAACCGCTATCGCGTCCATTGTTCATTTACGTGAACGCCACGGCAGCGGCGTTCAAACCAGAAGTGAAAGCCTTTGTTAACTTCTACTTAGAAAATGCACCGAAATTGGTAGCCGAAGTGAAGTACGTGCCTTTACCAGCGGACGACTACGACGCTGTTAAAGCGCACTTTAAAGCTTTAAAACCGGGCACCGGTTTTGGTGGTAAAAATGAAATAGGCATTAAAGTTAAAGATTTAATCAATAGAATTAAATAGTAACTGTGCTGCATTAATAAAGGGGCGGCCTGCGCCGCTCCTTTTCATTACGCGGCCCTTCATTAGTAACCCAAGCTTTAAAACTCGCAAGATTAATGCAACCCAACTAAAGAATCACTCGGCCACTATGCTCAACAACTTGACTGAATTATCGATTAGCCCAAGACTGGCTAAAAACATACGCCGCAATGTGAAAGAGCGGGTGATTGAGTTTATTTTAATGATGGCCGCCTTGTCGGCTGTGTTCACTACCTTCGCCATCGTGGCGATTCTGCTGTACGAATCATTTGGTTTCTTTGAAACCGTGTCACTGGTCGAATTCTTTACCGGCACCGAGTGGACGCCACTCTTTGAAGATGCCCATTACGGCATCATGCCCTTGATTGCTGGCACCTTAACCACCTCATTCGTCGCGCTAGCCGTGGCCGTGCCAGTGGGCACCATTGCCGCGATCTACCTGTCCGAATTTGCTTCACATAAAACCCGTGAAATCACCAAACCCATACTAGAGTTATTAGTGGGTGTACCTACCATCGCCTTTGGTTACTTCGCCTTGTTGTTTGTCACCCCATTGCTGCAGATCTTTTTTCCAGATTTGCCGGGCTTTAACATGCTCAGTGCCGGTTTGGTGATGGGCGTGATGATCGTGCCCTACATTGCTTCGGTGGCGGAGGATGCCATGCGCGCCGTGCCCATGAGCATGCGCGAAGGCTCGTATGCCATGGGGGCCACCCGCTTTCAAACCGCTCTACGCGTGGTGACCCCAGCCGCCACATCGGGCATAGTCGCCGCTTACATATTGGCCGTGTCACGTGCCGTGGGTGAAACCATGGTGGTTGCGGTAGCCGCGGGTCAACAACCCACTCTAACCTTCGACCCAACAGAGGGCGCAGCCACCATCACCGCTTACATTGTGCAAGTGGCCATGGGCGATTTACCGCAGGCCAGCATTGGTTACCATAGCATCTTTGCCGCCGGCCTGGTCTTGTTTGCCATGACCTTAACCTTCAACCTTATCGGCCACGTGGTGCGTAAAAAATACAGGGAGCAATACTAATGGCCGATACACAAAGCAAAAAAGCCTCGGTGCTGGCGGATTTAGAAGCCGTGCGCAGCATGATCAGGCGTCACAAATTCAACAATTTGGTGTTTGCTGGCATAGGCTTAATTGCCTTAATGATAGGCTTGTTAACCTTATTAACGCTGTTTGTCGATTTGGTAATGGACGGCTACCCACGCTTTAACCTGCAGTTTTTCAGTGACTTCCCATCGCGTCGCGCTGGCAGTGCCGGTCTGTTGTCCGCTTGGGTGGGTTCATTATTGGTAATGGCAGTTACCTTCCTTTCAGCCGTCCCTGTAGGCGTAGCAGCTGGTTTATATTTAGAAGAATACGCCCCAAAAAACTGGTTCTCTGACCTCATTGAAATCAACGTGTCTAACCTGGCCGGTGTGCCGTCCATCATTTACGGTTTGCTGGCATTGGGCTTGTTTGTCTATGGCTTGGATTTTGGTCAAAGCATACTAACCGCCGGCCTCACCTTGGGCTTGCTAATTTTACCTACGGTCATCGTCTCCACCCGTGAAGCCATACGCGGCATCCCCGTGGCCATACGCGAAGCCGCGTATGCCGTGGGTGCAACCAAATGGCAAGTGGTGAGCGATCACGTGGTGAAGTACTCACAAGGCGGTATTTTGACTGGCGTCATCATCGGCATGTCACGTGCCATTGGTGAAACGGCCCCCATCATCACCATAGGTGCGCTGACCTTCATTGCTTTCTTGCCGCCTGCACCGGTAACGGATGTGGCGCCTTATTTAAACTTTGAGTGGCTTAACTCGGCGTTTACCGTCTTGCCTATCCAGATGTTTAACTGGCTATCGCGTCCAGACCACGCCTTCCATATTAATGCCGCCGCCACCGGCGCCATCATCGGCGCGGCCGTGTCCAGCCCGCGCCAGGCGGGACAGAACGCCGTCATCGGCGCGGTGTTCGGTGCCATGCTCGGCGCCGTGGCGCAAGAGTCACGCGCCCAG
>CALFXV010000070.1 GCA_937957775.1 uncultured Methylotenera sp.
TTGCCATTAGTGGTGCTGGTCAAGGTGCTGTTGGCCGGCAAACTACTGGTGCGGGATGTGCCTTTTAAGTCCATCGCGCCCGTGGTTTTTATCAAGGCTGGCAGAACATTGTTGCCGCTACCGGTCATGGTCACGCTGGTCAATGGCGTGGTTTCACCGATATTTAGGGCAAAGCTGACCGCACCGGAACCGGCATTAATCGTCAGGGTTTTCGCGCCATTAATGACCTGACCAAAGGCGATGTCGGCATTGCTGGTGCTGAAGCTGCTGTCAGCGCTTAAGGTGACGCCCGTGCCGACGTAGGTTTGCGCGCCGCTGGTGGCTAGCGCGCCGGCCGTGGTAATGGTGGTAGCTTTAGTAATCAGTGAGGCTAAAGCCGTGGTTTGCCCTAAGCTGGCGCCTAAATTCACCGTACCGCTGCCCGTGGCAGCAATCACAGTCAAGGCATGGTTGCCATCGACGCTGCCGTTAAAGCTGATTTCGCCACCTTGATTTTGCGTCACGGCAATTGAACCGTTGGTGCCGGCGCTAAGTTGCACCGTGCCGGAACCCGCGCCCGCTGTGGTGGTTCCTCCGCCGGCCCCACCATTGCCGCCCGTGGCGTAAGTCGAATTACCGTTGCCACCGCTGGCACCGGCAGCGACTAGGGTGGTAGATGATCCTATGGTGAGCACGGACGCTGCGCCACCGCCACCGCCACCGCCACCGTAGTCGTAGTAACTGTAATTGCCACTGCTCCATGTATCGCTACCACCTGCTGTGCCAGCCAATCCGGAGTTGGATAGGGCATTGCTTCCGGCCGCTCCAGCAACCGTTGCGTTAGCATTTGCACCGAATGCGCCTGGAACAATTTGTAGGGCTGTGCCTACTGCTAAATCAACACTAAGTTGATAGGTACCAGATAATCCGCTAGCACTGCCTAGCGCCGAAAAGTATGCCCATGTTCCATTGACCGAATAATACCTAGATTGCGTCCCCGTTCCACCCGTGCCCCCAGCCGCACCAATTAGGCTGAAACTGATCGGCATACTGGACAGGTAACCACCAACCGCGATGCTGGTGAGGCCAGGGGTGGTGTAATTAACCGTGGTCGCCACGCCCATGGCGATGAGGCTGATGTCGTTGCCGATGACGACCGGCCCGTTGTAAATCTGGCTGGCCGCCGTGATGTTGGCATTCAAGTTAATCGCCGTTGAACTGGTCACCGTTAAGGTGCCAGGGTGCGTGGTGCCACCGACGATGCCGTTAAAGCTCACGTCACCGGCACCGGCGTTGATGGTCAAATCTTGGTAACCGTTAATCGTGGTCGTGGAGCCAAAGAAGGTGATGGCCTTGTCGGTCGAGGTTAAGCTAATCGCTTGGGTGGATAAGGTAATCGGGCCGGTGTAAGTTTGCGTACCGGCATTGCTCACCACGTTTTTAGCCATGGTAATGCCGCCAGTGCTGCTTAAGGCCAGGTTGCCACTGGTAGTGATGCCGTCCACGCTCAGCACCGTGCCCACCGTGTAACCGGAATTCTCCAAGAAGGTAATGACGCCGGTGTTGGCCGCCAAGGTGGTGATGGCATTGCCGCTGTTGCTTAAGCTGTAAGTACCGCCCGTGCCCAGCAGCCTTAAACCCAGCGCAGCAATTTTTTCTGATTGGCTGACGCTGGCCGTCGTGCTCAATGTCAGGTTGCTGCTGGTGGTTAAGCCGGTGCTGCTGTTAACGCTACCAATGGCGTAACCGCTGTTCTCTAAGAACGATACCGTGCCGGTACTACCGGCCAAAGTGGTGATGGCGTTGCCGGTGTCGGTTAAGGTGTAGTTACCGCCCACACCGAGTAATTCCAAGCTAGGCGTATCAATTTTTTGGCTTTGCGTGACGCTGCCGGTTGAGTTTAAAGTCAGGCTGGTGCTGGTCGTCAAACCGACCGTGTTCACGCTGCCGATGGCAAAGCCGCTGTTCTCTAAGAACGATACCGTGCCGGTGCTGCCGGCCAAAGTGGTGATGGTGTTGCCGGTGTTGGTTAAGGTGTAAGTACCGCCGCTGCCCAACAACTCCAAGCCGCTGGCGCTGATGAGATCGCTTTGCGTCACCGTGCCTGTGGAACTCAATCTCAAGTTGCCGGTAGTGGTCATGCCCACGCTGGAAGTCACTGTACCAACCGTGCCGATAGCAAAGCCGCTGTTCTCTAAGAAGTAAACATTACCGGTGCTGCCGGCCAAGGTGGTGATGGCGTTGGCCGTGTCGGTTAGCGTGTAATTACCCGCCGCACCCAATAGTTGCAAGCCCGCTGCCGTCAAGGAAGCGCCGCTCGCTTGGGTCACGTTGCCGGTGGTGTTAAGTGTCAGGTTGTTGGTGCCGACGCTGACCGCGCCGGTGAATTCAATGCCACTGCTGCTAGCCCCAGCACTGCGCAAGCTGACGTGATCGTTAAAGGTGTAAGCCGCTACCGTCACTTTGCCGGTGGCGGTTAGGCTACCTAGGTTAATCATGGCAAAGCCGTTGCTGATTAAATCCAACTCGGCCGTGCTCAAGGCCAAGGTGCCCGCCGCACCGGCCACGCCCATAGTGGTCGTCGCCGTGCGCGGCTGTATGGTCACGGTGTTCGTGCCAGTGATCGCACCAGCTAAAGTAATGTCGTCCGTGGTGAGGGTGAGGTTGTTGGCAGACATGGTGAAGGTAGCAGAACTTCCCGTAACAATGCCAGCCGCGGTCAAGGTCACGCTGGTGCCCAAGGTGATCGCACCGCTATAGGTTTGCGTGCCACTGACGATGATGCTGCTGGTGTTAATTTGCGTGGTGCCGCTCACCAACAGATTTTTAGATGTGCCGCTTAATGTCACCGTGTCGCCCGTTGCATCACCAAACACCGCATTACCGGTCACGGTCATATTATGAGCGCCCGCCACTTGGCCATTGAAAGTGGTGGTGCTCACCTCAAACAGCGTGGTGTTATTGAGCGTGACCAATGGACCAATGTAGCTTTGCGTGCCCACCGTTTTAATGTTGGCTGCCGTGGCCGTAATGGCTGTGGTGATTTCACTGGCGGTGCTGCTGAGGGACGTCAGCGCGGTGCTTTGGCCTAAGCTGGTGCCTAAATTAATGCTGCCGCTGGCCGTTGCGGCGATTAGGGTAAGCGCCTTATTGCCATCAACGCTGCCGTTGAAGGTAATTTCCCCGCCTTGGTTTTGTGTCACCACAATGGAACCGCTGGCGCCATTGGCCAACTGCGTGCTGCTGGTAGCCGTACTAATAGCGCTAGGCGTGCCGGTGTAACCCGTTGTGCCTCCGCCGGCTCCGCCTGCGCCGCCTGAATAGATGCTGTAATTGCGGCCTTGCGCACCGGTCGCACCCTTAGCCACAAGCGTACCGGTACTACCAATTGTAACGATGCTGGCACCACCACCACCACCACCACCGGCATAAGATGATCCATAAGCACCCGTGCTGCCAGCCGTGCCTAACAATGAAGCGCCACCAGATCCCGGATAGTAATAAGATCCACTTGCGCCACCTGCACCCGGTGCCAAACTAATGCTGGTGCCGGCTGCTAAACTGAAGCTGGCCGTGTAAACAGGGGAAGCGCCAGTGTTATATGGGCTGGCATTACCCCAATAGTCTTGGCCACCAACCCCGCCTGCCCCACCGGTTAAAGTGAATGTCACCGGCATGGTGGATAAATAGCCGCCTATACTCAAATTGGTCACCGCACTGCTGTCGCTGTAAGTGACCGATTGCGCCACGCCCATGGCGATGAGGCTGATGTCATTGCCGATGACGACCGGCCCGTTGTAAATCTGGCTGGCCGCCGTGATGTTGGCATTCAAGTTAATCGCCGTTGAACTGGTCACCGTTAAGGTGCCAGGGTGCGTGGTGCCACCGACGATGCCGTTAAAGCTCACGTCACCGGCACCGGCGTTGATGGTCAAATCTTGGTAACCGTTAATCGTGGTCGTGGAGCCAAAGAAGGTGATGGCCTTGTCGGTCGAGGTTAAGCTAATCGCTTGGGTGGATAAGGTAATCGGGCCGGTGTAAGTTTGCGTACCGGCATTGCTCACCACGTTTTTAGCCATGGTAATGCCGCCAGTGCTGCTTAAGGCCAGGTTGCCACTGGTAGTGATGCCGTCCACGCTCAGCACCGTGCCCACCGTGTAACCGGAATTCTCCAAGAAGGTAATGACGCCGGTGTTGGCCGCCAAGGTGGTGATGGCATTGCCGCTGTTGCTTAAGCTGTAAGTACCGCCCGTGCCCAGCAGCCTTAAACCCAGCGCAGCAATTTTTTCTGATTGGCTGACGCTGGCCGTCGTGCTCAATGTCAGGTTGCTGCTGGTGGTTAAGCCGGTGCTGCTGTTAACGCTACCAATGGCGTAACCGCTGTTCTCTAAGAACGATACCGTGCCGGTACTACCGGCCAAAGTGGTGATGGCGTTGCCGGTGTCGGTTAAGGTGTAGTTACCGCCCACACCGAGTAATTCCAAGCTAGGCGTATCAATTTTTTGGCTTTGCGTGACGCTGCCGGTTGAGTTTAAAGTCAGGCTGGTGCTGGTCGTCAAACCGACCGTGTTCACGCTGCCGATGGCAAAGCCGCTGTTCTCTAAGAACGATACCGTGCCGGTGCTGCCGGCCAAAGTGGTGATGGTGTTGCCGGTGTTGGTTAAGGTGTAAGTACCGCCGCTGCCCAACAACTCCAAGCCGCTGGCGCTGATGAGATCGCTTTGCGTCACCGTGCCTGTGGAACTCAATCTCAAGTTGCCGGTAGTGGTCATGCCCACGCTGGAAGTCACTGTACCAACCGTGCCGATAGCAAAGCCGCTGTTCTCTAAGAAGTAAACATTACCGGTGCTGCCGGCCAAGGTGGTGATGGCGTTGGCCGTGTCGGTTAGCGTGTAATTACCCGCCGCACCCAATAGTTGCAAGCCCGCTGCCGTCAAGGAAGCGCCGCTCGCTTGGGTCACGTTGCCGGTGGTGTTAAGTGTCAGGTTGTTGGTGCCGACGCTGACCGCGCCGGTGAATTCAATGCCACTGCTGCTAGCCCCAGCACTGCGCAAGCTGACGTGATCGTTAAAGGTGTAAGCCGCTACCGTCACTTTGCCGGTGGCGGTTAGGCTACCTAGGTTAATCATGGCAAAGCCGTTGCTGATTAAATCCAACTCGGCCGTGCTCAAGGCCAAGGTGCCCGCCGCACCGGCCACGCCCATAGTGGTCGTCGCCGTGCGCGGCTGTATGGTCACGGTGTTCGTGCCAGTGATCGCACCAGCTAAAGTAATGTCGTCGGTAGTGAGGGTTAAGTTGTTGGCAGCCATGGTGAAGGTAGCAGAATTGCTGGTCACCAGCGTCGCACTGGTGGTGGTGGTGTCACCCAACACATTGGTGCCGCCCACTGCCCCATTGAATGTGATGCTGCCTACCCCACTGGAACCGGTTGTGACATTTAAAGTGCGTGCCGAGGTGTTATCGTAACTGTCTACCGTGCCATTAAAGGTAATGGTGCTGTTGCTGGCGGTCATGGTGGTGTTGGTTTTGATCAAGACCGCGTTGTTGTATTCCTGGGTGCCGGTGGTGGTGATTAAGGCCGCATCGATCACCGTGGTACCGGTACCGGACGTGACAAAGGTGGTGGCGTTAATGTTGCCACGGATAGTGAACACATCGGAACCGGTGTTGGCTACGCCAAGGTAAGCAAACGGCACGATGCCGCCCACGGCCCCGGAAATAATGAAGTTACCGACACCAGGATACAGGTTGAGGGTTTCGGTGTAATTGGTGGTGCCGTCCAAGCTGCTAGCAAAACTCATCGGCTGATTGACCGTTCTGATATTACTGCTTAAGGCCACTACTCGCACAGGATCGGAGAAAGTAAAGCTGGCATCGCCGGTACCGTTCAGATTGACGGTTTTTAGGTAAATGATGGCACCATTGGTATTAAAGGTGATGGGGTCAGTAAAGATCTGAGTGCTGGCGTTAATATCAGAAATGGTGATGCTGCCGGTGGTGGCCGAACCAAAGGTGATGCCGGTAAAGCCATCCACCAAATAAGTCAGCTCGGTGGCGGTTAAATCCAACACATTATCTGGGCTGTCGTTGCTGATGTTGCCTATAACCATGGACCGACTGCTGGTGCTGGGACTGATGCTTAACGTCGACTGGCCGTAGATATTTACCGTCGGGTTAAATTCGTCGGCAACGATGCTGATTGCGCCTAGGCCATTGCCAGCACTGCCTATCGCGACCGTGCTTAATACGCCAGAGCCAGTACTCAAGCTCAGCGTTTTATTGGCCCCACTGATGGCGCCATTTAAATTCAGCGCTCGGTTGGCTGTGCTGTTGCCAGCGGATGTGTAGATCTCGGTGGTCGCCGTATCATTAAA
>CALFXV010000071.1 GCA_937957775.1 uncultured Methylotenera sp.
GGAAAATGCCTCCTTTATGCCTTGGTTGGTCGGCACTGCACTCATGCATTCCTTGGCGGTTACGGAAAAACGCGGCGGCTTCAAAGCTTGGACGGTGTTGCTGGCCATTTGTGCTTTTTCATTGAGTTTGTTGGGCACGTTTTTAGTCCGTTCCGGCGTGCTTACTTCCGTGCATGCTTTTGCTACCGATCCTAGACGCGGGGTGTTTATCCTGGCCTTTTTGGTGGTGGTGATAGGCGGTTCCTTGCTGCTGTTCGCTTGGCGCGCCAGCAGCGTGGGACGCGGCGGTAAATTTGACGTGGTGTCCCGCGAAAGCTTCTTGTTAGCCAACAACGTGTTGCTAGCGGTGGCGGCGTTGTCTGTGTTGCTAGGCACGCTTTACCCCTTATTTTTAGACGCATTGAATTTAGGCAAAATTTCCGTCGGCGTGCCTTACTTTGACGCGGTATTTGCACCACTGATGGCGCCGGCGGTGTTCTTAATGGCCGTGGGCCCAATCGCCAGATGGAAAGAGGCGTCCTTGCCTGAGCTTGCCTTGCGCTTGCGTTGGGCCTTGGCGATTAGTGCCATCACGGCCATTGCCCTGCCACTGCTGTTGGGTAATTTAACCCCGATGATAGGCTTGGGTTTATTCTTGGCTTTTTGGGTGTTTGCCAGCACCGCGCAATTGGTTTACCAGCGCCTGCGTCAATCCGAGGCCGGCTTTATCGCTTCTGTCGCTGCCAGCTCACGCTCATGGTGGGGCATGGTCATCGCCCATTTAGGCATAGCCGTGTTTGTCCTAGGCGTGACCGTGGTCAAAGGCTTTGAATCGGAAATTGCCGTGAAAATGCACCCGGGTGACGTGGCACATTTGGCCGGTTACGACTTTAGGTTTGATGGCGTGGAAAGCCGTGATGGCGAAAATTACACGGCTAATCATGGGCAAATTCATGTCAGCAAAAACGGCGTGTTGCGCACCGTGCTCGAGCCGGAAAAAAGGCTGTACACCGTCACCAACATGCCCATGAGTGAAGCCGGTATCAGCCCGCATTTAATACACGATTTGTATGCCTCATTGGGTGAGCCATTGGATGGCGGGGCCTGGAGTGTGCGCATCTACCATAAGCCCATGGTGGAGTGGATTTGGTTCGGTTGCTTGATGATGGCTTTTGGCGGTTTGCTGGCCATGTCAGACAAACGCTACCGTTTGACTAAACAGGCTAAATCAGCTGCCGCTGGTCAAGGTCAACGCGCATGAAAAAGGCATTAATCCCTTTCGCGCTGTTCCTTATTATGGCCGGCTTCCTTTTTAAGGGTTTGTTTTTAAACCCACGCGAAGTACCGTCGCCATTGGTGGGCAAGCCGGCCCCGGCATACAGTTTGCCGCGCCTGGATCAGCCAGCTAAAACCTTCTCGCCTAAAGACATGCTAGGCCAAGTTTGGCTGTTTAACGTATGGGCATCCTGGTGCGGTGCCTGCCGTGACGAGCACCCGCTATTGGTGGCGTTGGCCAAAACCGGTTTGGTGCCGGTGGTGGGCATGGATTACAAAGACACGGCCGCCGAGGCCGAGCAATGGCTGACTGAGCGCGGCAACCCTTATTTGTTAAGCGCGGTGGATGCCGATGGCCGAGTGGGCATTGACTACGGTGTCTACGGCGTGCCGGAAACCTATGTGATTGATAAAGCTGGGGTGATCGCCTATAAACAAATCGGCCCGGTTACCATGGAATCCTTGCGTGACGATATCTTGCCTTTAGTGAAACGGTTACAAGCACAATGATTAAACAATACCTATTAGGCCTCGCATCTATCCTGCTAATGGTATTCACGCTGCAGGGCCTGGCCAAGGAGGCGGAACCATTGCAAGCCAATGCGGCGGTGGAAGCGCAAGTGCAAAGATTGGCCACGCAATTGCGCTGCTTGGTTTGCCAAAACGAATCCTTGGCCTCATCGCATGCGGAGTTGGCCAACGATTTGAGAGAAGAAGTGCGCGGCCTGATCCGGCAAAACAAATCCGACACTGAAATCAAAGAGTTTTTGATTG
>CALFXV010000072.1 GCA_937957775.1 uncultured Methylotenera sp.
TTTCTCGCCTAGCCGCTTTTGCATGGCGAGGTCGTCTTCATGCCAAAAGCCTAGTGATTTGGCCGTGGCTAAATCCACGCTGGTTTTTTCAATTAAGGCGCTTAAGGTTTGCTTCATGGCATCGGCTGATTGGGTGTCCAGCAGAAATTTTTGCCACAGCTCGGGCTGGCTTTTTAGTTCGCTTAAGCTGGCATTGCTGAATTTGGTTTCTATAGGCAACAGTTGTATGTAAGCCGGCTCGCCATTAGCGAATATTTCCGTGGGGCACATGGTGGTACGGCCTGGCGCGCTGGGTAGCAAACGTTGATTAAAATCAGCAAAAAATAAGGCATTGATGGTTTCGGTTTTACCGCGGGAAAATTCCGCTAAAAAAGCCAACAGCAAGCGATCGTTTTTTAAGGTTTCTTTTATGTCGAATAAGCGTAATTCTTGGGCAGCATCCATAGGCCCAGCTTGATCTAACCAGCCTATGTATTCATTAATGGTGGCAATTAAGCTCTCTCGCCATTGGGCGTACTCGTTTATTTTTATGCCCAAGCTGCTGGCCGCAGAGGCGGCGGTTTGCGTGGCTGCTTCAGGAGAGGGTTGGCTGGTCATGGCAGGGTGTGACGGACTACAGATTAGCCAATAAATGGTTTTCTAATGGCATGAGTAGGGTGGCCAAGACCAACTGCGCGCCGATTACAAAAACCAGTGGACTGATATCGATGTGCCCTATGGGTCGAATAAATAGCCGCATCTTAGTCAGTATGGGTGCGGTTAACGAGCCTAATAATGGGGCTAATGCGGTGTGCGGATTGAGCCAACTTAACACCGCTTGCAATAAGACTGCGTACAAAAAAATGGTCAGGCTGATGTTCGTTACCCCCACCGCGGCTAAGCCTAAAAGCTTAGGCCAGACATGGCTGCCGGCGACGATTAAGGGGAAGTCTTTTAGCCACAAAGTTAGGCTAAATAAGGTCAGTTGGCTTAGGTAGGCTAACAGCAGGGTCGATAGATCCACTCGACTGAAGCCAAAGTTTTTAAAAACACTCAAGATGCGGCGGGTAGGTTTAACCGCGAATTGACTTAAGACTAGCACCCATTCCGCAGCGGGGTTTTGGAAAGAGACTTTGCACAATTGAAAATAAAAGCGCAATAAAAAAAGGGCGCTCAATAAGCCCAGCAGGGTGTGTACTAAGAACAACAGGGCATTAAGCAGCAAGCTCGTCCCCTAGTGTTTTGGATTTTTTAGCGGCGGCGGTGGCAGCGGCCAAAATAATAGATTTAATGTGGGCGGATTCTAAACTGAGTATGCCTTGTTCGGTGGTGCCGCCTTTGGAGGTAACTTGCGCACGCAACGCCTGTATGTCGGTTTTGCTCTGCTTAGCCAGCAAGCTGGCGCCAGTGAATGTTTCCAGGGCTAAAAGTTTGGCCTCTTCTGGACTAAGACCCAGTTCTATGGCGGCATCTTGTAAGGCTTCAATTAGATAAAACACGTAGGCGGGACCGCTGCCAGAAATGGCGGTGACGGCATCCATTTTTTCCTCGTTGTCTAACCACAGGCTGCTGCCCACTGCCTGCAATATGCTGCTCGCTTGCTCACGCTGCGCCGCATTAACGTTGGGCATGCCATACAGGGCCGAGACGCCGGCTTGAATCTGCGCAGGCGTGTTGGGCATGGCTCGGACGATAGCTTGGTGATCGTTTAGCCAACGGCCAAGATCCGAGGTGCGTATGCCGGCAGCAATGGAAATGATTAAGTGCTCTTTAAGCGGTGCGCCTAATTTGCCATTAAGTTGAGCACACACGGCTTGCATTTGTTGCGGTTTGACGGCTAACACCAGTACTTGCGCAGCGCTGCTTGGCATGTCGCTGATGTGCGCTGCGGTTTGCACGCCAAATTGCTCGATCATCATGGCGCGTTTATCGGCATCGGGTTCCACCACGCAAATAGCACTCATATTGAAGGCATGCTTTTTTAAGCCGCATAGGATGGCACTGGCCATATTGCCGCCACCAATAAAGCTAATGTGCATAGTTTGATTCATGTTTTGCTCTAACCTTTTTACTGTCATTACGCTACTTCGCTCTCGCACCAAATAATGCCGACCCGATGCGCACTATTGTGGCGCCTTGTTCGATTGCCACGGCATAATCATCTGACATGCCTATGGATAAGGTGTCTAATTGGTAGCCTAGCGCTAACAAGTTATCATACATTGCCGCACCTGTTTGAACTGCTGGCGTTGTTCAGATAGGTCTTGACTCGGTGCAGGGATGGCCATGAGGCCGCGTAATTGCAAGTGCGGCAGTTTGGCGATGGCGGCGACAGTGGTTTGCAAATCGGCGACCAAGACGCCGCTTTTGCTGGCTTCATTGCTGATGTTGATTTGCACGCAGACTTGTAATGGCGTGCTGTTATTGGCTCTGGCATCGTTTAAGCGCTGTGCTATTTTTAGCCTGTCTACGCTGTGTACCCAATCAAAATGCTGGGCTATTGATTGTGTTTTATTGCTTTGTATGGGCCCAATAAAATGCCATAGGATGGCCAAATCGCTCAGTTGCGCTTGCTTGTCTAGCGCTTCTTGTAAGTAGTTTTCCCCAAACTGCCTTTGCCCAGCCGCGTAGGCCTCGCGAATGGCTGCAGCAGCTTGAGCCTTGCTGACGGCCAATAATTGCACGGTTTGATCGGCTTGGGCGAGCTGTTTTGCCGATTCTATGCTGCTTAGAATAGCTTGCAAGCGGTTGCTAATTGAGGTCATAATTCATTAAGTATCAAATTCTCATGCTGGTTCAGCTTCTAGGCCAGACAGCACCAGTAATTGGTGCGTTAAGTTGAGCATCGATAGACGCGATGCATAGTAAATTATAACAGGAGCAGCTTGTGGACATTTCAGATTTACTGGCATTTTCAGTTAAAAACCAAGCATCCGATTTGCACCTATCTGCGGACATGCCGCCCATGATCAGGGTGCACGGCGATATCCGAAAAATCAATCTGCCGGTTTTAGATCATGCGCAAGTTAGAGCCATGATTTACGACATCATGAGCGACACTCAGCGTAAGCAATACGAAGAGAGTTTGGAGTGCGATTTCTCTTTTGAGATTGCTAATCTCGCCCGTTTTCGCGTCAATGCTTTTAATCATAACCGTGGCGCAGGTGCTGTTTTTCGCAACATACCATCGCAAATCATGAGTTTGGAAGAGCTCAATTGCCCAGCTATTTTTAAAGAGGTAGCCGATCAGCCTAGAGGCTTATGTTTAATCACTGGGCCTACTGGCTCAGGGAAATCCACCACTTT
>CALFXV010000073.1 GCA_937957775.1 uncultured Methylotenera sp.
AGTCGTGAGCCAGCGCAATCGCCTCGGTGAGGTCTTCGTGCAAATGCAAGGTGCGGGCAATGCCACGGGCCATTTGCGCCACTTCCAAGCTGTGGGTTAAACGGGTGCGAAACAAATCCCCTTCGTGATTAACGAACACCTGGGTTTTGTATTCCAAGCGTCTAAAGGCGGTGGAATGAATGATGCGATCGCGGTCGCGCTGAAAATCGTTGCGCGTGTTGGAGGCCGGTTCCGCCACATGCCTGCCCAACGATGTTTCAGGATTGGCGGCGTAAGGGGCAAGATTCATTAAAGTCGTGTTCATTAGGTCGCGTTCATTAATAAGCACTTAAGCAAGCGTTAAGTTTATCCGCATCGTAATCACTGGTGATGACCGCACGGCCTATGCCTTGCTGCAAGACCAAGCGAATTTTGCCGTTTTCTACTTTCTTGTCCAAGCCCATTAAGTCTAGGTATTTAGCGGCACCCAATTTAGGTGGATCTAAAGGTAAGTTAGCCGCCAACAAGCTGTTTTTAATGCGGGCGACCTCGTCAGCACTTAGCCAAGCCATGCGCTGCGATAAATCGGCGGCCATCATGGTGCCGGCGGCCACCGCCTCACCGTGCAACCAGACGCCATAACCCATGGCATTTTCTATGGCATGGCCAAAGGTGTGGCCTAAATTAAGCAGGGCGCGTTCGCCTTGCTCGTGCTCGTCTTTGGCCACCACGTCCGCCTTGTTTTGGCAGGAGCGGTAAATGGCTTCGCTTAACACGGCTTCATCCAACTGCATGAGTTGGGCCATATTGCGCTCTAACCAATCAAAAAATTGCGCGTCGCGGATTAAGCCGTATTTGATGACTTCCGCTACGCCGGCTGAAAACTCACGCGGTGGCAAAGTTTGCAAGGTGTCGATGTCGGCCAACACCACTTGCGGCTGGTAAAACGCGCCTATCATGTTTTTGCCCAGCGGGTGGTTGATGCCGGTTTTGCCGCCCACCGACGAATCCACTTGCGATAACAAGGTGGTGGGGATTTGAATAAAAGGCACACCGCGTAGAAAGGTCGCGGCAGCGTAACCGGTTAAATCGCCTATGACTCCGCCACCTAGTGCAATTAGAGTGGTGCTGCGCTCGCAACGGTTTTGCAATAAGGCATCGTAAATACGGTTAAGCGTGTCGCTGTTTTTATAGGCTTCGCCATCGGGCAAAATAATGGGAATGACTTGCACGCCGGCGGCTTGCAGGGTGTCAGTTAATTTTGCCAAATACAAAGGCGCGACCGTGGTGTTGGTGACGATTGCCACGTGCTTGCGCTTTAAGTGCGGCAAGATCAGGCTGGCATCGGTAAGCAAGCCACGGCCTATGTGTATTGGGTAACTGCGCTTAGCCAGCGCGACATTGAGTGTTTGCATGTGGAATCGCTTAAGTTTTATTCGGGGGCGTTGCTTTAATTAATTGTTCAATTTGCTGGCAAATTTCCAATGCCGATTGCACGCCGGTGTCGACTATAAAGTCGGCCATTTCAGTGTAAATGGGGTGGCGAACCTGATGCAATTGCTCTATTTTATTTTTGATGTTGCCACCTTGCAACAGCGGCCTGGTTTTATCGTTGCGGGTGCGGTGCCAAAGGTCATGAACGTTAGCACGCAAATAAATGACGGTGCCGTGTTTTTTTAGCAGATCGCGATTTTCCGGCGCCAACACCGCGCCGCCGCCGGTGGCCATTACGATGTTGTTCAATTCGCACAAACTTTGTATGGCGGCTGTTTCGCGTTTACGAAAGCCCGCTTCGCCTTCCAGCTCAAATATCAAGGGGATTTTTACGCCGGTTTTACGTTCCACTTCGTGATCGGAATCGTGAAAATCCATGCCCAATTGCTTAGCAATCAAGCGGCCTATGGTGGTTTTACCAGCACCCATCAAGCCTACAAAGAAAATGTTTTTCAAATCCGCCACCTAAGTCTATCGCACTAAAAAATGCCTAAGGCCAAACCAATCGGCATTTTATGACAATCTGCGCACGCTGTCAGATTTTCTAGTGAAGCGCCAACCCGCTTAGCGCAAGGTCAGGCTGTCGTCCATGATTTTGGGGGTGACGAATATAAGCAATTCGGTTCTGTCGTTTTGGCTGGTTTTGCGCTGAAACAAGCGCCCCATCACCGGCAAATCGCCAAAGAAAGGCACTTTGGATACGTCGTTGCGTTGGGTTTGCTCGTATATGCCGCCCAAAACGGCAGTTTCACCGTTGCCCACCAGCACTTGCGTGCTGATGTTTTGCGTTTTGATCGATGGCACGCCGGCATAGACTTCGCCCACGCTGTCCTTGGTGACATCCAGCTCCATGATGATTTTATTGTCCGGGGTAATTTGCGGGGTCACCTCCAAACTCAACACCGCTGACTTGAAGGAAATGGTGGCAGCGCCACTGCTGCTCGCTTCGGCATACGGAATCTCGGTGCCCGAGGCAATTTTAGCTTTGTGTTGATTGGCGGTGGTCACGCGCGGACTGGACACCACCTTACCGCGGCCGTCCGATTCCATGGCGGTCAACTCAAGGTTCAACAACAAACCCGCTGGCAACCTAAACAAGCTAAAAGCAAAGCTGCCGCTAGCGCCGGTAACGCCTAAATTGGACTGCAAACCATCTGTGCCGCCGGATGCGGTGGTCAGGGCACCGGGAGCCGCCACCGAACCGGTTGGTATAGGCACGCCTATGCCGCCGGTTTGGCCTATGTTGCCGCCTATGGCGTAATTGTTGCTGCCTACGCTGCCGGTTTTGTTTACGCCAAAGCGCGCGCCCAAGGCTTTGCTGTATCGATCGTCGGCGATCACCAAGCGCGATTCGATCATGACTTGCTTGACCGGCACATCGGTTTTTTCAATGATGGCTTGCACTTGCTCCAAGGATTTTGCCGTGTCTTGCACAAAGACATTATTGGTGCGGATGTCTGGCACTGCTGAACCGCGTTTAGAGAGGATTTTTTGTTTGCTGTCGGTGATGATTTTGACCAAGTCCACTGCTTTCATGTGGCGCAGGGTATAGACTTCCGTGCGCATCAATTCCAAATCTTCTATTTGTTGGCTGGCTTCTAGCGCTTGTTTTTCTTTATTCGCCACCTCTTCGGCCGGCGCCACCAAAATTACGTTGCCGGTTTTGCGCATGGCCAAGGCCTTACTTTGCAAGACGATGTCCATGGCCTGATCCCACGGCACGTCTTTTAAACGCAAGGTCAGATTGCCGGTGACGGTGTCGCTGGCGACAATATTCAAACCGGTGAAATCGGCGATGACTTGCAACACGGCCCGCACCTCTATCTTTTGAAAATTCAAGGACAGTTTTTCACCAACGTAAGTCCCCTTACTGCCGCGCGCCAATTTGTTCGGATCGATGACCAAAGGACGCACATCTATGATGAATTTTTTATCGGTTTGGTAAGCCGATTGCTCCCAATCGCCTTTTGGCTCTATGGTCATTTGCACGTTTTTGCCTTGTTGCACGGTGTCGATGTAATGCACCGGCGTGGCAAAATTAATCACGTTGAGTCGGCGTTGTAAATTGGCCGGCAAATTGGCATTGATAAAATCCACCACGATGCCTTTGCCTTTTTGTTTGATGTTGATGCCGGCGGCGCTATCGGATAAATCCACGGTGATGCGGCCTTCGCCGTTTTTACCGCGCGCAAAATCCACGTTATTAATAGCAAACGCAGCCTTGCCAGCTTGCGCTGGGGCAAAGCTGGTTTCGGCTTCGGCCGGCGCACCTTCGCTGCTTTCTTGTAAATTAATTACTATGTCTTTGCCATTTAATTGGCTGCTGTAGGCCATTTTTTTAGTCAAATTAAGCAACACACGGGTACGGCCTTTGGCTTCTGCCAAGCTGACGCTGGTAAGCCCGCCCTGCTCGGCAGTCAATTTGCTTTTGCCTAAGCCGTTGCTCATCTTAGGAAAATCCAGCGCGATACGCGCTGGCTTATCCAGCGTAAAGCTGGCCGGTACTTGAGTGATGGCTTCGGTGGTGGTGATGGTGACTGTCAGCTTGCCATTGGCTAAGTTGGCAAAACTTATTTTTTCAATTTTATTGACTGGCTCAGCCGCCCAACTTTGACTGCACACCAGGCCGCTCACTAAGCTGCAAGTTAGCCAAAAAGCCGCGAGCAAACTACGCGCTATGAATAAGCTTGAGGTCATGGTTTTTATCTTGTTCATTGTTTTTATTAAATTCATCTTGCGTCCTTTGCTGCTTGGCCAACTAAATCGTTCATTTGTCTCGCTAATGCTTTTACTCTTGCAAAGTTAAAGTGGATAGACGCACCACCCAATCACCAGAAAGGTCGTCTTGCACGATTTCTTTGAGGTCTAACTGCGTCTCGCTTATTTTTGTCACCACGCCAAAATCTTGTCCGACGTATTGCCCTAGCCGCACCTGTTGCACGCCGTGGTCTGGGGTCAGCAATAAGGCATACTGCAATTTGGCTTTGGCTATGCTGCCAACGTATTTAAGGCTTTCCAAGGGATAGGATTCCAACAGTTGCCTAGGGCGGTTTAAATTCGGCTGCAAGGCGCCGGCTTTTCTCGCCACTTTGCGCGCCCTAAACGGGTCCACTAACTGGCCATCGGCATTGTATTGCATGGCCAAATACGCCTGCACTTCAGGCAGCGGTTTAACCTTGGGCCGTTTGTCGCTGGGCGCGTTGCGCATGAAGGCATCCAAGTCGTCGCCTTGCTCGCCTTGGCAAGCCATCAAGGCGCCGCAAACGCATAGCAGCAACAAGCGTTTAATTATTGCATCGTGCATGCTAGCGGCCATTATCGTTTGCCCTCCAACAAGCTGGCTTGCTCTGCTTTTTTCTTGGCCGCCAACTCGTCGGCATCCAAATAGCGGTAGGTTTTCGCCACCGCTTCCATGGTCAAGATCACGTCACCGCTTTTTGCTTTGGCGTCTTTGCCGGCGGCTTTGTTTGGGTTGGTGATCACCAAGTCATTCAAGGTGACGATGCGCGATAACTTAGAGATATCCGTCGCAAAGGCACCCAGCTCATGGTAAGTGCCTTGCACTTTAATGGATATCGGCATCTGCGCATAAAATTCGGCTTGGGTTTCTTGGCCGGGCTTAAACAATTCAAATTCCAAACCGCGTCCCAACCCAGCTTGGTTGATGTCGGTCAGTAAGCCGTCCATTTGCGATCTATCCGGCAGCTGCTTAAGCATGGCACCAAAACTGATTTCAATGTCGGCCATTTGCTGCTGGTAGCGCGTCAAGTTGATGGCGATGGATTTTTTGTTGGTGTAGACCGTACGCAATTGCTGTTCTTTGGCTTTTGCTTCGTCCAAGCTGTCCCAAGCGCTACTCCATAACAAGTAATAGCCTAAAAAT
>CALFXV010000074.1 GCA_937957775.1 uncultured Methylotenera sp.
GGAAAAAGACTACCCTTGGTGTGACGTGAATTTTCTAACTTACGAATCCAAGTTGGTAGCAGACGTTCACGTGTGGGGTGACAGCGTGGCAGCGGGTTTGCCAAAATCGGCGCACATGGCGACCAACCAAGCCAAGGTCTGTGCCAGCGCCATCGTGCAGTTAATGAGTGGTAATCTGCCTGATGCCGCGCCGGTGTTTGCTAACACCTGTTACAGCTTCATCAACGATCATGCTGCAATGCACGTGGCCAATGTTTACCGCTTTGATGCCGGCAAGAAAATGATGGTGTCGGCCGAGGGTGGGGGCGTGTCCATCAGCCCCAATGAAAAAGAAGCCGGCTATGCCCATGCCTGGGCCAACAACATCTGGGCCGATACGCTTAGTTAACTACATGCATAGGAAATGATCATGACCAAACACACATTACTGGCCTTATTGTTGAGCGCTTTTATTCCTGTGGCTCAGGCTGCCCCTTTAAGCACCCAAAAAATCAGCGGGTTGAAAATGCCGGAATCGGTGGTGCAAGCGACCGATGGCCGGGTGTTTGTCTCTGAGATCAATGGCTTTGACGTCGACGGCGACGGTCAAATTAGCGTCATCGAAGCGGGGCAAGTGAAGCTGTTTGCTAAAGGCTTGGATGACCCTAAAGGCCTAGCCATCATAGGTCAGTCACTTTACGTGGCAGACAATAAACGCATTTTAAAATTAGCCTTAAGTGGGCCCAAGCAAGGTCAGGCTGAAGTCTTTGCTGCGGCCGCAGCCTTCCCGGTAACGCCGCTATTTTTAAATGATTTGGAAGCCGATCTGGCAGGCAATTTATACGTCAGTGACAGCGGCGACTTGAAGGGTAAAGGTGGTGCTGTTTACCAGATTAATGCCCAAGGCCAGGTGCGCTTGCTCATCAGCGGTCAGCAAGACAACCGAATTTTGGCGCCTAACGGTTTATTGATGGACGACACCGGTGACGTGCTGATGGTGGTGGATTTTGCTTCAGGTATTTTGTACAGCTACAACCTCGCCACTAAGCAACTGCTAGACATAGCAGAAGGTTTTGGCGGCGGCGATGGAGTGGTGCACCATGCCAATGGCAGCATGTTTGTTAGCGATTGGAAAAATGGCAAAGTATTCCGCCTGGACATGAACGGTGAAGTCACGCCCTTAGCTGCTACCTACCAATCGGCAGCGGACATTGCCCTGACGAAAGACGAAAAAGTCTTGATGGTGCCAGACATGAAAGCCGGCGAGTTGGATTTCATCGTTTTACCTTAAGCTTTACATGCGTCCTATGGCTGCCCCTAATGAGCTGCGTCATTTGGCCTTGGCTTACTTAGCCGAGCCGAATCCCGATCTCAAATCTTCCGCGGTTAATCGGCTTTTCTTGCATTGGCAGCAAGGTGAGCTGACGCTTGATGTTGCAGCTAAACTGCATTCTGATTTAGCCATCCCAGGCCGACCAGCCAAACCGATATTGGTGCCGCCATTGCAGGTTAAGCGCCGCGCCATGAACACGGTGGCAGGCCGTGCCGCCTTGATCCACGCCTTATGCCACATTGAATTCAATGCGATTAATTTGGCCTTGGATGCGATCTGGCGATTTGATGGCATGCCAACGGACTATTATGCCGATTGGCTTAAGGTGGCGAGCGAGGAAGCCGGCCATTTCAACTTATTAAAAGACCATTTGCAGCACTTGGGCTTTGCCTACGGCGACTTTGATGCGCACAACAGCTTGTGGGAGATGGTCGACAAAACCAAACACGATGCCTTAGCGCGCATGGCCTTGGTGCCACGAACCATGGAAGCCCGGGGCTTGGACGCCTTGCCGGCTTTACGTGCAAAGTTAGCGCAAGCCGGCGATGAATTGGCAGCGGCAATATTGGACATTACCTTGCGTGACGAAGTAGGGCACGTGGCCATAGGTAACCGTTGGTTTAACTACTTATGCCAACAACAAGCTGTGGCGCCCCTGCCTACCTTTGAAGCCTTGTGCGTAACTTACCTGGCGCCTAAATTGCGCGGGCCATTTAATTTGGCCGCTAGACGTGAGGCAGGCTTTACCGAGGCAGAGTTAAGCGCCTTAAGTGCTGAGTAAATGTATCACGCCATCTAAACCACTATGGTTAAGCGCGTAAGTGGCTTGCGTTTGAACGATGGGCTTAGCATGGTAAGCCACACCGATGCCGGCTACCCCCATCATCTTAAGATCATTCGCGCCGTCGCCTATGGCGATGGTTTGCGCCGCCGTTAATCCTAAGCGGTCGCGCAATTGGCATAACTCATCGGCTTTGCGCTGGGCGTCGACGATGTCACCGATAATGCCGCCGGTCAGTTTGCCATCCACAATTTCCAGTTGATTCGACACCGCGTAATCCAAACCCAACATGGCTTTAACCTTATCGGCAAAAAAGGTGAAGCCGCCTGAGACTAGTAAAGTGGTAATGTTATTTTTTTTGCAGGCGGCTATCCACTCCACGGCGCCCGGATTGAGGGTCAAGCGTTCATTGAGAACGCGCATTAAATCTGCTTCTGATAAGCCTTTAAGCAAAGCCACACGTTGACGCAAGCTTTGCGCAAAATCCAATTCGCCTTGCATGGCGCGCTCGGTGATGGCGGCAACTTGCGGTTTGATCCCCACCATGTCGGCAATTTCGTCTATGCACTCTATGCTAATGAGGGTGGAGTCCATGTCCATTACGCATAAGCCAAACTTAGCCAAGACTTGCTGGTCTGGCAGGTAGCTGCAATCGATGTGTTGCTCGGCACAAAACCCTTGCACGGCCGGCGAGGCTTGCGTCTGGTTGGCTAAATAATAAGCGTGGGCGCCTGTTTGCACGAATTGCACACTGGTTGCACTAAGCTGATGGATGTGCGCCAGGTGGGCGTGGCGGATGGCAGAACCTTGAACAACTAAACGCATAAGGGTGACTTAATTAAAAAATAGCCATTATACACATGGCCAAACGCAGGCGCGGCTTGTTACGTGATGGCCATAGAATATGCCGCCAAAGCTGGCGCATTTGCCTGAATTGGGCGAAAATGTGCATACCATTTATTTTGAATTGTATTGCTATGAATTTGCACGAATACCAAGCCAAAACCTTGCTGCAAAAATACGGTATCCCCGTGCCGCGTGGCCAAGTGATTTCGGTAGCCAAACAAACCCCTACGGTCACCTCAGAGATAGACAGCTCGGCTTGGGTGGTGAAAGCCCAAGTGCATGCCGGTGGTCGCGGTAAAGCCGGTGGCGTAAAAGTGGTTAAATCCACTGCCGAGGCGCAAATGGTGGCCAGCGAGTTGCTTGGTAAAACCTTGGTGACCTACCAAAACGCCCCCGATGGCCAACCGGTTAATCAAGTGCTCATAGAAGAAACCTTACCGATTGCCCGTGAATTGTATTTGTCCATGTTGGTGGACAGAAGCTTGGAGCGCATCGTGGTGGTGGCCTCCAGTGCTGGCGGCATGGACATAGAGGAAATCGCACAAGTCAGCCCAGAAAAGATTTTGCAAGAAGTGTGCAGCCCTTTAAACGGTTTGGTTGATTACCAAGCGCGTAACTTGGCCTTTAAGTTGGATTTAGTTGGCGATCAAATTGCCGCATTCAGCCGTTTGTTAAAAGGCTTATACCGCTTGTTTAAAGAAAACGATTTGGCGTTGTTGGAAATCAACCCATTGATTGTGACCATGGACGGCAAGCTGTTTGCCTTGGATTGCAAAATGAGTGTGGACGATAACGCGCTGTATAGGCAAAAAGCCTTGGCCGAACAACGCGATTGGTCGCAAGAGGACAGCAAAGAAGCGGTGGCGCACCATGCTGGCTTAAATTACATTGCATTAAACGGCAACATAGGTTGCATGGTTAACGGCGCTGGCTTGGCCATGGCCACCATGGATTTAATCAAATTGCACGGCGGGGCACCGGCTAACTTTTTGGATGTGGGCGGCGGCGCCACTGCTGAGACGGTGACCAAAGCCTTTAAGATCATTATGGCTGACCCAAATGTTAAGGCCATATTGGTTAACATATTCGGCGGCATCATGCGTTGCGACATCATAGCCGAAGGCATCATTACCGCGGTGAAAGACGTGGGCATGCAAATTCCAGTGATCGTTCGTCTAGAAGGCACCAACGTGGAATTGGGCAAGCAAATGCTGCAATCCAGCGGCTTGAATATTATCTCCGCAGATGGCTTAACCGACGCCGCTAAGCAAGCTGTCTTAAGCGTGGCTTAATAAACGATTATAAAAAGTAAAAACATTATGAGCATATTAGTTAACAGCAATACCAAAGTGCTATGCCAAGGGTTCACTGGCAAGCAAGGTAGTTTTCATTCTGAGCAAGCCTTGGCTTACGGCACAAAAATGGTCGGTGGCGTCACGCCGGGTAAAGGTGGGCAATCGCATTTAGGTTTACCGGTGTTTAATACCATGCGTGAGGCGGTCAAGCAAACCGCGGCCACGGCCAGTGTCATCTACGTGCCGCCTGCCTTCGCCGCCGATTCCATCTTGGAAGCCTGTGACGCCGGGGTCGGTTTGATTATTTGCATTACCGAAGGCATACCGGTGTTGGACATGCTTAACGTGAAAGCCGCCTTAAAAGCCAACGGCGCACGCTTGATTGGCCCAAATTGCCCGGGTGTCATCACCCCAGATGAATGCAAGATAGGTATCATGCCAGGCAGCATTCATTTACGCGGCAAGGTGGGCATAGTGTCGCGCTCCGGCACCTTAACCTACGAAGCCGTGCACCAAACCACGGCCTTAAAATTAGGCCAAAGCACTTGCGTTGGCATAGGCGGCGACCCGATTAAAGGCTTGAATTTTATCGAGTGCTTGCAAATGTTTGAGGCAGATGCCGAAACCGAAGCCATCATTATGGTGGGTGAAATCGGTGGCTCGGATGAAGAAGCCGCTGCCGAATACATTAAGAGCCACATCCGCAAACCAGTGGCTGCTTACATTGCTGGTCAAACTGCGCCTGCCGGTAAACGCATGGGCCATGCTGGCGCCATCATTTCCGGTGGCAGCGGCAAAGCGGCCGACAAAATACGCGCTTTAGAATTAGCCGGTGCCGTCGTCGCTAGCTCACCTGCTGGTTTGGGTGAAGCGGTGTTAGCCGCCATCAAGCATAAAGCCGGCTAGGGCAGGCACCCCCATGCGCCTGATGCATAAACACGGCTTGCTTGCTTTCTGTTTATGCACTTTGCTGGGCATCATGCCGGCCATGGCCGGAGAAGAGGTGGCCTATTTGATGACGGCTGCCGCCCGAGGCGATTTGGCGACCGTGCAAGCCTTGTTGGACAGCGGCGCCAATGTCAATAGCAAGGATGCCGAAGGCGTCACGGCACTCATGTATGCCGCCCGTAAGGACCAAATTGAGGTATTGAATGCCTTGCTGGCCAAGGGCGCAGACATACAAGCAAAAGATGGCCAGGGTTGGACTGCGTTGATGTTTGCCGCTAAAAGAAACCATGTGGCTAGCGTTAAACGCTTGCTGGAAAAAGGCGCCGATGCCAAGGTGCGCGATGCATCCGGATGGAGTGCCTTAGGTATTGCTGCGATAGAGGGCCATGCGCAAACCGTGGCCTTGTTGCTGGAACACGGTTTGGATGCCAATAGCCGCAGTGACCGTGGCACGACTGTGTTGATGTACGCCGCTAAAAGTGCCGATCTTCCCACCATTAAACATTTGCTGGATCACCAGGCCAATCTGGCCTTAAGCGACGAGCAAGGCGTGACCGCACTCATGACCGCGGCTCGTGAAGGCCATGCTGCTGTGGTCAGTTTGTTGATTGAGCGCGGTGCAACGGTTAATCAAAAAGACTTGGCTAAATGGACGGCTTTAACTTGGGCGGTAAAAAAATCCAAAGTGGCGGCGGCCAAAGCTTTAATCGAAGCAGGTGCGGACGTGAATAATTTGGATGCAGAAGGCACCCCCATATTGCACATAGCGGTGAGCAATGGTCAGTTGGAGACGGTGAAATTGCTGCTGGCCCATCAAGTGAAACTCAAAGCAAAAGACCAATACGGGTTGACGGCCTTGGTCTATGCGCTTAAAGGCCAGCATACTGACATTGCTAATTTACTCAAAGCAGCGGGCGGTTCCTATTGATAGTCGCTATCGCACAAATTAATTGTTTGGTTGGTGACCTGGCCGGTAATCAAGCAAAAATCATTGCCAGCGCAAAAGAGGCGCAAGCCAAAGGCGCCACGCTCTTACTGACGCCCGAATTGTCTTTGTGTGGCTACCCGCCAGAAGACTTATTGTTGCGCAGCGATTTCTTGCAAGCATGCGATGCGGCCTTGCTCGCTTTAAGTTTGTCTGTGCCTGACATGACCTTGGTGGTGGGCCATCCGCAGGCTTTAAACGGCTTATGCTACAACTCGGCATCGGTGTTGCAGGGCGGCAAAATTGTGGTAAATTACCACAAACAAGCCTTGCCTAATTACAGCGTATTCGATGAAAAACGCTATTTCAGTCCGGGTCACGCGCCCTTGGTGTTTAGCCATGAAGGTGTCCAGCTGGGCTTGTTGATTTGCGAAGACATCTGGCAAGCAGAGCCGGCTCGCTTAGCTCGTGCGGCGGGAGCCGAACTGTTGTTGGTGATCAATGCGTCGCCGTTTGATTTGGAAAAGCAAGCCAACCGGTTAAATGTGTTGCGTGAGCGTGCCTTGGAATTGGCCTTGCCCATCGTTTACCTCAATAGCGTGGGTGGCCAAGATGAATTGGTGTTTGATGGTGGTTCTATGGTGGTGGCGGCTGATGGTCAAGTGACCCAGCATTTGCCGGCATTTGAAACGGCATTGGCCACGGTGACCTTGGATGCGGGTAAGCTGATAAGCCAGCCGCTTGCACCGGCCTTGTCGCAAGAAGCCTCAGTTTACCAAGCCTTAACATTAGGCTTGGCCGATTACGTGGCAAAAAACCGTTTTCCTGGGGTGGTCTTAGGCTTATCGGGTGGGGTGGATTCTGCCTTGACCTTGGCCATCGCTGTTGATGCCTTGGGTGCCGACAAAGTGCATGCGGTGTTGATGCCATCGGAATTCACGGCTAACATCAGCGTGGACGACGCCATTGATATGGCTGTGCGTTTAGGCGTGAAGTACAGCATCTTGCCTATAGGCCCTTTGTTTGAGGACTTTAAAGCGACCTTGGCGCCAGAATTTGCCGGGCGACCATTCGATACCACAGAAGAAAATTTACAAGCCAGAATTCGTGGCATGCTGCTGATGGCCTTGTCGAATAAATTTGGCAGCATGGTGCTCACTACCGGCAACAAAAGTGAGATGGCCGTTGGCTACTGCACTTTGTACGGCGACATGGCGGGTGGCTTTGCCCTGCTCAAAGACGTATTCAAAACCTTGGTGTATCGCTTGTGTGCTTACCGCAATGGACTTTCGCCTGTCATCCCTGAGCGCATCATTACGCGGCCGCCTTCGGCCGAGTTGCGTGCCGATCAAACGGATCAGGATAGCCTGCCGGACTACGCGGTGTTGGACGCGATTGTGGCCGCCTACGTCGAGCAAGATTTGGGCCGCGCGGACATTTTGGCCATGGGCTTTGCGCCGGCAGACGTGACGCGTGTGCTTAAACTGATTGATAGCAACGAATACAAGCGCAGGCAATCGCCCGTGGGCGTGCGCATTAGCCATAAGAACTTCGGTAAAGACCGGCGCTATCCGATTACCGCTAAACTGGATTTTTAATGCCTGCTCTAGTAGTATTGAAACGCAAATAGTAATGCACAGACTTAGCTTTCAGTTTGATGCGGTCTTTAATGAAAGCAACTATACTAATAACACCTAGACTAATAACACCTAGACTGATAACACCTAGACTGATAACACCTAGTAACCACCTATTTTATGGAGTTCGACCAGCATGAAAAAAATCGAAGCAATCATTAAGCCATTCAAGTTAGACGAAGTGCGCGAGTCCTTGTCGAGTATCGGTGTGAATGGCCTAACGGTAACGGAAGTAAAAGGCTTTGGTCGACAAAAAGGGCACACGGAACTGTACCGCGGTGCAGAATACGTGGTCGATTTTCTACCTAAAATCAAATTGGAATTGGTGGTGTCGGACGACATCGTTGATTCAGCTATGGAAGCTATCATTAAAGCGGCGCACACCGGCAAGATAGGCGATGGCAAAATTTTCGTCAGTGCCGTTGAGCAGGTAGTGCGTATTCGTACCGGCGAAACCGGCGAAGCCGCCGTTTAGATTGCTCGCTAAGCGGGCCTAAGCTTTAATAGCCTAAAGCCCGCGCACTTTGATAAAACGCAAAACTCACCAGCCAGGCCAGGCCTAGTGACCAGCCTAAGGACAGCCACATAAAAGCTAAGCTTTTGGATTCGTTTCTAAGCGTGGCAATGGTCGACAAACATGGCGTGTAGATGAGCGCAAACAGCATAAAGCTCATGGCTTGCACCCAATCAATCTGACTGGCCATCTGCACCATCAA
This sequence comes from uncultured Methylotenera sp., assembly GCA_937957775.1. Taxonomy (GTDB): domain Bacteria; phylum Pseudomonadota; class Gammaproteobacteria; order Burkholderiales; family Methylophilaceae; genus Methylotenera. The sequence continues at coordinate 8,461 of CALFXV010000074.1, forward strand.
GGCGTCGCCTTGTAAGCCGTAAATCACCGCTAAAGCCCCCACTACAATTTCTTTGGCAACAAAGCCAAATATTAAGGCGATGGCCAATTGGTTGTTGATGCCTAATGGATCGAGCACAGGCGCAAACAAGGCACCAAGCTGCCCAGCGTAAGTGCCAGCGCTGGCTGGCGCGACGTTGCTAGGAAAGTTAGTCAAGGCCCAAACCAGCACCACCCCAATGACGATGAATTTGCTGGCGCGTTGCAAAAAGTGCTTCACTTCCAGCCAGCCGCGTAAGACGATTTGCCTAAGCGTGGGAAAGCGGTAGGGCGGCAATTCCAATATAAACGGTTCTTTGTTTTTGAATTGGCCTTGAAACAACAATGCCGTTAAAAACATGGTGACAAAGCTCATGAGGTAGAGGGCGAACAGCACCAGCGGTGCTTGGCTGGCCGTAAACAAGGCAGTAATCATGAAGATGAATACCTGCAACCTAGCTGAGCACAGCGACAAGGGAATGACCAGCATGGTGAGCAAGCGCATGGGTCTTGAGCGCATCATGCGCGTGCCCATGAGTGCCGGTACGTTGCAGCCGAAGCCCATCAGCATCATGACAAAGCCGCGCCCATCCAAGCCCATTTTAGCCATTAGGGCATCCATCAAAAATGCGGCACGGGATAAATAGCCGCTGTCTTCCACCATGGACATCACCAAGAAGAACAGCACGATGATGGGCACGAAAGCCGCAACCGTTGCCACGCCATTGTAAATGCCATCCAACATTAAACCGCTAAGCCATGTTGGGCTGCCGGCAAAGAGCGGTTCCAAGATGCCGCTGCGTAACAGTTGCAGCAGCCACGCTAGGCCGTCTTGCAGGGGTTTGCCAGCGGCAAAAATGAATTGGAACAGCGCGTACATGGCTAAGAAAAACAGCGGCAATCCCAGCCATTTATACAGCAGGATTTTATCTATTTTATCCGTGGTGCTGTCCGATAGCGTGCTGGGTATGTGCACGTAATGGGCTAGCAAGCTTTCCATCTCTTTTTCAATTTTTTGATCTTCTTCCAAGGCCAAGCTAATGCCAGCTGGATCGCTGGCGGCTTGCGCTTGATTAATCACGGCGGCGGCTGCCTGCAAGGCCTTGGGTAAGCCTTCGCCGTATTTTGCGCTGATTTGCAGCACAGGCATATTGAGCGATTTGGCTAATTGTTCGGTGTCTATGCTAATGCCGGCTTTTTTTGCTTCATCCGACATGTTTAAGGCTAAGACCATGGGGATGTTTAGTTTTTTAATTTGTAATAACAGCGACAATTGCCGATCAATTTGCGAGCTGTTGAGTAAGACTATGGCCAAATCCAAGGGGTTGTTCGCCAGAAAGTGCCGCACGACCTGTTCGTCCTCTGAAAAGCCATGCAAATCGTATATGCCAGGTAAATCGACCAGTTCGGCGATGTGGCCACCCAATAGCACTTTCGCGCTCATCAAATCCACGGTTATACCTGGCCAATTGCCTACCCGCGCGGATGCGCCACTGATGCGGTTGAATAAGGTCGATTTGCCCGTGTTGGGCATGCCTAATAAAGCGATGCGTTTCATTGGCTAGTGAGCAAGTCGTTCTGCACGTGTATGCGGGCTGCTTCGGTGTCACGCAGGATGACGTCGGTCGTGCCTAAACGCACGTGCAAGGGCCCGTTAAAATTAGCCTTGCGCATGATACTTAGGGTCTTACCTACGCGAAATCCTAAGGCCGATAAGCGATGG